>RFPC01000058.1 GCA_009926305.1 bacterium | reverse complement strand
TCTCAGCAATCGCTATTGTTAGGAGAAGGGCCCCATTACGGAGATGTTCGAATATTGCCGATCTTTGTCGAGGTCGCCGGAAGAGACACGTTCACCTCAGAGGAGCTAACTAGCTTTCCCCGTCTCTTTTACGATCTCCCCGGTGTCTCACCGAGTCTTAACGAACAGCCCCGCTTGAAACGGTACCTCGAAAGGGACTCCTTTGGTCAGGCGAGCGTCTTGGGCCCAGACGGTGCCCTCGGAAACCAGTCCACCTTTCTCGGTCCGTATACGATCTCACAATGGGACTGTACTGATACGCATGGTTCCGCTCAGACACTGGTCAATGAGCTTGAGGCATTGGTTGACTTCTCAAGCTTGGCTACCGGAACTCGTTTGATGATATTTTTCCCTTCGCGCATAGCAATCAATCCCGATGGTTCTAACTGCTGGTACGATGGGGTAAGCACATGGATGACGCTCACCTCGCAGGATTTTGTAGGAGAGCTTGAGACCGTTCTGACGGTTGTGTTGGAGCATGAGGTGCAGACTTGGCTCCATGAGCTCGGTCATGGTTTTGGAGCTGGTCATGCGGGAAGAGCTCAGTGTGACGACTATTCGTGGCATCAACTTCCCTTGGCGATGAATACCGCAGAGTATCAGGGCACATCTAGCTGTGGCTCGGCCGCGTATTCGGACTTCTTGGGTTACATGGGCAATGATTCGGCTGAGCTTCGCACAGTAACGAACAGCAATGCGATACATAAGAGTGCCTTCGGGTGGCTCAGTGAGGATCTCGCCGCACCCCACCGTATTGAGAGAGTCACCGAGAGTGGTACTTACAATCTCGTGTCTTCTTCCGAGGAGACCGTGTCTGGTCTGAAGGCGCTCAGAGTGAAGGTGGGACAGAATACCGATCTCGTAATCGAGTTCCGCTCTCCGCTCAATCAGGATGGTACCCCCACCTTTGACGCCGAAGTTTTAGGGAATTCGTTTCTGATTCCCACGGTCGATGAGAGCCTCTTTTTAGGAGCGATGCTTACCCGATCGCGAAGAGGTTTTGGGCACACCTACTCGCTCCTTTTTGATGCAGATAGGCTTCCGACTGAACCTGATCTGATGACCCTTTTGCCGAAAAATTTCACTCTCCCATTCGGGCAGAGTTACACAGAGCCTAACTCTGGAACGATCATCTCGGTTGGGAGTAGTGCGAGCAACCCGATCGTAGAGGTCGTTGTCGGACGCCAGGACTTTGAGGGGCCGGTAATCGAGGGTCCATTTATAAACTTGGCGGAGAGTACAAACTGTCTCACGACGTACTACGGCTCGGTAATCGACGAAGAGTCAGAGGTCATAAGTGCTGTCGCCAAGTTCTTTGAGCAGGATGGGGACGAAGCGCCATTTCTCCCAATCTCCCTTGAGCTCGATGAGTCCGGTAACTTTCAATTTCAACTTTCGAACACTGAGTATCACAGCAGGAAGGTAAAAATATTTGCGACAGATAATGCGAGCGCACCCGGGATTGGCAATGCGCCGAACAATACTACAGTGTCACCAATAACCCCTCTTGCCTCGGGCGATTACTGCAATAATCCGCCTTCCTGGGCGCAGATTTTGACCGAACTCAACCCAGTGATGTACAGTCCCTTTCCAGTCGAGATACTCTTCTATGATGATCTCGAGATACGCGATATATCGATGGAGTTAGCGCCCGTCCCTACCGGTGCGCCGATACTGTTCGAGTTCCACATGCTGCCTCTGTTTTCAGAGTATCTCTACCAAGGAACGTTTTCCGGTCCTCCTGGAATGTACAGACTTGTTATTGCGATGAGCGACGCGGGAAATCCGCTCCATTACGTAGTTTACTACCTCTTTGAGGTCCGAGAGCGGCCATTCCTTCGGGGTGATGCAAACCGGGATGGGACGGTAGATATTGCAGACGCGATGACGATACTCAGTACCTTCTTGGGCGGTGAGGAGTGGGAATCGCTGGTATGTCAGAAAGCAGCTGATGCAAACGATGATGGGGCCGTTGATATCGCCGATCCGATCTATCTCCTCGATTATCTCTTGGGGGGTGGATCTGCACCGCCTGAACCCTTTCCCGAGGAGGGCATCGACCTTACTTCCGATGGGCTGACTTGTGATGGATAGAAGGTACAATGAGAGGGCGATCACCTTTTGGGCTGTTCACCATTAACTTAAGAAAGCTTGCTGAAGGAATACTCTTAGAGATTCAGGACGCGCCGAGAAAGGCTGCTGCTTGGACGTAAAATCATTTATGCTTCCCATCAACAAAAAGCGCTGTAGCCGTATCTTGTCCCTTAGAACGTCTTCTTATCTCATCGCTTTTTGTCCTTGCCTTAGTGCCCTCATGACAGCTTTTTTCGCCTTCCGAAAGGCAAGGCCTTTTGACGTCTTTTGCCTACTTAGCCTATTAAGCTTTTTAGTTGCTCGTTTCATGCTCTTCGCTTCTTTTCCTTCAAAAGTCTGAGCTGCTAGCGCCTCCTCTAGGGCTGCTTTGATATTATGGAGATTCTCCTTTAGTGCAGTAAAAGATTCTGCTGAGATCTTTCCCTTTATTGATTTCGTAAGAACTAATGCCATGTCAGCTATCACTTTCGATTCTTCTTTTTAGGCTGGAGGTTCCGGTGGAGGAGGGGAGGCCTCTGGGTTAGCGAAACAGTCAAGAACGCCGTTACCGTCAGCGTCTATGTCTTGAAATCCACAACCGCGGGTGCCAGGGGCATTCTTATTAGGATCAGCCGAGCAGAGGTCGATGCAGTCAGCTACGCCATCGCCGTAACTATCAGTGCCAGCTATGCTACAGCCGCATGTGCTAATCACCCGCTCCCTTAATTGAGTCAGTTTAAAAACTTAATATTATCTCTTTTATAGTGAAGGAGATGATACGATGGAGAAACGACATCAAGCAGTAAAAGTCAGTAGGATAATCAGGGATGTGGAATCGACCGAGGTGAAAGCCTTCCTCTACGGCCTATGCTGCCTGCGCAGCAACGTTCACCGATGATATAGCGATTGCGGTAAGATTGGCGTCTGCTTCTTTTTCCTCCTTTAGACTCTCCTCCAAGAGCATAGCAACTTCTTCATGCCCTAATCGCTGAGCGAAGTTTCGTGCAGTTCCATAGCCAGCAATTTCAAAATGTTCGACCCGTTGTACGGCAGCTATGAGTGCTGCATCGATGACATCTTGTGATCCTTTGGCGTCGAGCACCTCTTCGCAGTCTTCAATTAATCCTCTTATGGCCTCACAGGTGGTACGCTCCGGTTTTTTGCCAAGAAGTTGAAAAGCCTTCTCTAATCTCATGATTTGACCCTTTGTTTCAGAAAGGTGCGCGGTAAGTGCTCTCCCCAGCTCATCAGATGAGGCTTTTTCCGACATTTTTCTAAGAGCAGTAGTCATTCGCTGCTCTCCTTCATACAAACTTTTTAGTTGTTGTAAGAAAAGATCTTCCAGATGTTCAAAGTTCAAGGTGGAAAAAATGCCCATAAAAATCCTCCAGATTTTTGATTAAGATTATGCCCTCAGTTCCTTTCGCTAATCGAATTACTGGGGAAATCGATGATAATTGTGCGATACGAATAAGGTGAGAGGTATGCGATAAATCATGACCTTGAGTGCAATAATCACATTGATGTTCAGGCGCTATTTCTTTCCTCTTCCATAGCGATTGATAGATGGTTCAGTTCGATACAGTGTAGGCTGTTTTGCTATCGGAGGAGTATTCATGAAAAACATTAGATTTCTGGTAAAGTCAGGTATGGGAGAGAGGTCACTGCTTGTGACCGAGGGCGTACTCCGTATCCCGGTATAATAGTCCTTGAAGACAACTAGAGAGTTCCGAAGAAGAGAACGGTTTCCGCAGTTGGGGGACTTTGTGAAGAGAAGCAGGGAGGAGTCCGCCAAGGTCCTCACCACTCATAAAGGCAAAGGGAATATTATTTTCTTGTATTTTTTCGACAATTGAGAGAGTTGTTGAGTGGTTGAGGTAAAAGTCTAACAGTGCTGCCGACACGACATGGTCATGCAGATACTCAATCGCTGCGCTCTCTTCAGAGATGGGACCTACAACTTTATAGCCTTCAAGCTCAAGACAATCTTTGAGGAAACCCCCTACTAAGGGGTGATCCTCAATAATCAAGATACGTTGAGAAGTATCTTTGTCCAAGCGGTCCTCCTTTCTATTAAAACAGACCACAGAGCGTACTACTCCTAGCAGTATGAATGCTTAAGGTCTTAGGGGTCAATGAGATTATATTGGTATCGTGTATCCTAGATGCAGTGTGCTGATGTTTATCATAATATTTGAGGGAAAGTCGTTCAGGATAAATGCTATCCAGAAAACGATCGTTATGAACTTCAACCACTTGTATCATCTTCATATCATTGCAGAAGAAGGCTCTCTTGCAGGAGCAGCCCAGCGCTTAAGTCTTAGCTCCTCTACGCTGAGCGAACAATTAAAAAAAATAGAGGATTTTTTTGGAACGCCGTTGTTTAAGCGCTCCGGACACGGGTTGAGGCTAAACGAATCAGGGCATATCCTTCATCATTTTACCACTGAGATGTTTAGAGTTTATGGTAGAATCCTTTCGTTCTTTGACTTGCCTCCATCACCTGGTGCAGCAGCTCCTGTAGAAATCGGAATCTGTGAAGGGGTGGGAGAGATTCTTCCTGAAAAACTGCATAGGTATCTCTTTTCTGGAAAAGAGAAGCTTTCTATTCAGACTGCTCATCGAGAGATTCTATTTCAACAAATGCGACAATATCTTCTTGATATTGTTTTTGAATTCAAGCCTGAAGGAGGCCATGAAGAGTCTCCCTTTCAAAGAAGGGTTATTGTCCCGGTGGATCTGGTTGTGTTATGCCATCCCGCGCAGAAAGAGGCCGTTATGCTCAAGATTAAGAGAGCGAATAGAGTGCCGCTCTTTGTGCTCTCGCTCTTCAAGCCGTTTGCAGAGATAATTATGAGAGAGTTGAATCACAGCGAAATCTGGCCGGAATGTATTCACTCATTAGGATGTATCAGTGAGGTCGAGCGAGTCCTAGCGATATCTGAATCGATAGCCTTACTGCCAGCACATTCTCTTGGCAAAGAGTTTTCTCAAACCCCTTTGATTTCCCTAGAGGGGCCACCCATTCGAGTAGGAGAGGTCTGTCTGATAACGAATCGCACGAAATCTCCAGCCATTCTAGAAAATATGAGCGAGACCTTTGCTGAAAATCTAGCAGATTCTCATCAAATTGGAGAATAGGGGTTCCAATGAAGTTGGCGACTATCGCACTTGAGCAATAGAAGAGATTTTGTGCCTGAAACTCTTTAGATATAAGCTCTTCATGAGGTCGATACCAAACGTAACCGTACCCATCGCTGAGTTTTCATATGTGTTGAGGCTATGAAGCTGTCGAGAAAATGAGGAGAGTTCACGCTTATATCGCTGCTCGCCAGATAAAAAGTCATATTGGGATACGCCAATCTTACTCAATTCCTTCATTAAGAGTAGGTGAGTAAGAATCCCTGGACTTTTACAGGCTGTGTCTTCCCGCATTCTATTTCCAGATTGATAGAATTCGTAGCGGTCTGGGTGTAGGAATCCGTAGATACCATATAATAACCGTCCTCTAATGGAGAGAGCTGCGACTACCGAGGTGGTGCTGCCGTGTAGGAGATCGATGAGCGTCTCATGAAAATGCACCTTTCTCTCTATGTGAAATGCCCCACGAGATCCGCGCTTTTGCCAATCTTTCTGATGGCATGCCATGAGCCAACGAAGGAGCCGTCGTTTCTGTTGTGGCGATTCTGGAAAAATAAGACGTGCCTTAAGGTTCTCAGCCGATCGAAGGAGTCTTTTGAAGCGAGCTCGGCGAGTAGGAGAGAGGCTAATCAGGTAATTATCAAAGCCTCCTTCAAGGGAAGCAATCCAAGTCCTATCGGAGGACGTTTTTCCATGTCCTAGATACTCATGAATTTTATGAAGCCCATTATCTGGATAGTTCATGCGAGATAACTGCATAGCAGGGAGCTTTTTAGGGAAAAATTGAATAAGTTGATCGAAAATACATTCGCCGACGAAAGGCATATGCTGGGGATCTTCAAGGATACCGAGATATTCTGAGTACAGGTCTCGCTCTACTTGCCGATGTGTACCCAAGAATCGAACTTCTCTTGTTCCTAGTTGGGTATGAAGAGCATAGAGGGGCATAATACCGATCAGCGTGTTGCCATCCCAGGCACTGATAAGCATGAGCGAATCTGTAGTTTTATCTGATTTCAGTTGGAAGAGTTTCCACCATAAATAGTTCCACTCCCAGGAGAGAAAAATAGTTCTGAAGGGATTTTTGCGATAAAGCGCCTTCCACGCAATTTCTAATGTCGCAAAGTCATCGATGTCATGATGTATATTGGTCGTAATTCTCTTAACCATCGGTAGAGTAAGTAATGATCAAGAGCATGAGACAATGTTGGAGATCAGCTCCTAACAAAGAACATATGTAACAGGCGTTTATTTGATAGTTCTTAGTATCGAAATAGATAGAATGCTTTGAAGTTTGGTGCTCGTGTGATTCATCTCAGGATAAAATGCATCTTGGGCCTATTTGGTTTGTTACTTGGGCTATACTTTTCTGAAGTAGTCTTAATAGTCCTTGCTCCTTACCTCAGACTCCGTTGTATGCCGTTTCACTGCGACAAAGCGAGCATCTCGTCTATCATTCTGAATGATAGACGACAAGGAAATGACATCTATCCCGCGATACATCCTCGTCAATTTATGCACGCAGCGGTTGGAAACGTAGGTGAGAAGTCGATTCTACCGTTAGGTGGCATCTCAAATGTACCAACTCTTCTCTGCAATGAGCGAGGCCCACCGATTCGATATCAGAGCGGCCCTTTTGGTTTTCGAAATTCGGATAAGCAGTCTCTAAAATCTGTCGATTTACTGCTACTTGGGGATTCATTTACACAAGGATTTTGCGTGAATGAAGAGGCACATTTTACAGGAGGGATGAAAGAATCTGGTTATGCTCTTTGGAATTTTGCAAGTAGTGGCAATGGACCACTGGCTGAATACGCCACCTTTCGAGAGTATGCTGTCGAGTTCAAACCATCAACAACTCTGTGGTTCTTCTTTGAAGGTAATGACTATGAGGATTTTGCAAGGGAGTTAAAGAATCCCATTTTGGCTCGATATCTACAGGATAAATCCTTTACTCAGAATTTGCGAGGTCGTCAGCGAGCGGTAGATGCACTTCTGAGACATTTTGCCGACAGCCAGCTACAGAGTTATGCAAATAGAGGAGCATTAAAAAACTGGTTTGTTTGGTCTGACATCAAGCGGAATACGCTAGAGTGGCTACGTCTTTACAATATACGTTCGCGTCTTGGAATGGCAAATAAGACAAGGGCCTGGCGAATGGAAGCAGAGATTGCTCCATATTCTATGAGACATCTGACAGAACAGTTGCTTTTCATAATCAAAGAGATAGAAGAAGTAATCGCAGCGTGGAACGGAAAACTTATTTTTGTTTATCTACCTGCGTGGCAGCGATTCTCACATGGAGCGGTGTTTCGTAGTCATCCAGAGTACAAAATATTACGCGAAAAAATTATTCAACGAGATATTCCTTTCATCGATATAGCGGAATCGTTCCAGGAACATCAGGATCCACTATCGTTGTTTCCAGGCCGAATCAATCTGCATTATAACGAGGCGGGATATCACATTATAACGGATAAACTGAGTGCATATTTCAGCAGTAGTGACACTCCTCATGACTCCTCCGGAAAAGATACGGTATAGATGCGTCTCCTCTAGAAGGATAGTCAGTTGAAATGAGAAATGAATAGGAGAAGCAAGTATGGCATGTTTGGAATGTCTGACCACCAAGGTTGCGTCAGTGGGGAATTTGATATCGAAGATCCCTCATTTAACTTGTTTCGTATTGTTGATGTCTTCCTTTTGTGTGCTCCCGAAAGCTATTCATGCGGAAAGTGAGAGTGAGCGGAAGATCGATGTACTTTTTCTTTTTGATGATACGGTCAGTTTTGAACCTTACATAGAAGATTTCTCAGGCTTAGCTCAATCATTAATTGAAGAATTAGAGAACAGCTTACCAGGGGTAGAGTTCGGATTTGGTATTGCTCGATTTGAAGACTATGGAGGTCCAGGATGGTCATTCTGCAGTGGTCCTCAAACCTGTCTGGAGGATAAACAGAACCGGATTAATGGACGCCCCTTTATTTTGAATCAAGCAATTGTCACAAAAGAGGCAGCGGGAGGTGTCGCTGAACGTAATCAGTTAATAGGAGAAGCCCTACAGCGAACAGCCCCAGGCTTTGGTGGCGATGATCCAGAGAGCGCTCTTGCAGATGCGCTCTATCAGGCAGCGACAGGTGTAGGATTTGATGGGAATGGAGACGCCGAGTTTCTGGGATTCTCTGGTATTCAAAGAGCAGGGGATATTGATACTCAAGTAGACCCTGATGAGAGCGGAGATGTGCCGCCATTCTCCTCTCTCATAGAGACTCATCATACAGCAGGAACGGAGGGAGGAGTCGGTTTTCGGGCTGAGGCCTTGAAGCTCATTGTTTTGGCAACGGATATTTGTTCCACCGTAGCTATCCCACCCTTTTCCGCTGTTCCAGATCAAATAGTAGGATTGTACAGTAGTGAATACACTGATGACTTTCGTTGTAGTAGCCATCCGTTTGGACAAGATCGAAGTGGATACGTTTCTGATGCATTTTCTGAACTCAGTAGCACCGTGCCAAATAGTGTTGTTCCAAAGGGAGGTGCTGACATTCAGCTGACAATTGATGCTCTCAACGCCGAGAAGATTAGAGTTATTGGAATGGGACCAGGAGTGAGTCCTGTCCCCTCAGGGTCTGGACCGTCCTTTGAGCCTGGTCATTTCCTATCCGCATTAGCGCGTATTACCGGCGCAGTAGACTCTATGGGTATTCCTCTTGTTTTTGATCTTGAAGATGAGCCATACAATGTGCGAGAGAAACTGGTAGATAATATTCTTTTAGCAACAGCCTCTGAGAATCCAGGTTGTCAGACAATAAATTTTCAGAACACTCTTGCAGATACCCAGACTCTCATTCGGCGGCAGAAGAAGACGCTCAATAGACTAATTCGAATTCTGAAACTATCAGGCGCCATAACGACTTCTTACGCACGTCCGATGCGAAAGAAAATAAACGTAATTACAGAGGAGGCCCTTTTAACTCTTAGCACTTTACCTCAAGCACCGCTGATATGTGCAACTACTGCATGCCCCTCTATAAGCCATCAATCCGAACTTGCGACAATCAGATCGATCTCAACGGCACTGAAAAGACGTGCCCGTCGACTTTCACGTAGCTACCGTGACAAAGTTTCTTCGACCATCAGACAAAGAATCATTCGAAAAAGGAAACGCGCGAGAAAGCTTTTTCAGAAAGTGCAGGAGCAGATCAGTTATTTGCCCCAATTAAGCTCTCTTTGTAGTAGTAATACATGAACCCCCCAAAAAATATCCGTACTCTGATTCTTATTGATACCGCACGAATTGGGGGACCTGGCAAAGGAATTTTGCAGCTGCTCGATACCGTATGTCATGCCCAACATTCGATACAAGTCGCCACTTTTCAAAGTGCACGTCATAAAAGCTCGGAGTTTATCCAGGAACTAGAGAAACGAGGGCATACACCGATAGTTTTATATGAACGAAGTCGATTTGATACGCTCCCTATAAAGAAATTCAGGGAAGTATTGCTTTCAGGAAAATACGATATCGTTCAGTCACACGGATATAAGGCCCATCTCTATGCGCGAATTGCAAGAATTCGAGTCCCAATTATATGGATAGCTGTTTTGAATGGCTGGACGGCTGAGAATCTACAGGTCAGAGGCTATCATCTACTGGATAGGCTCAATATTCCGTACGCTGACAACATTGTGGCCGTATCAAGAGAATTGGGTGATTATGCAAGAAGAGTAGCGAAAGATATTCCAATCAATGTGATTCCAAATGCTGTTGAATATAAAGAGAGTGCTATTCAACATCAAGGTAATGGTTGCAGGAACTTTCGCCTCGGTATTATCGGTCGATTAAGTCATGAGAAGGGACATAGGCTCCTGTTTCAAGCGCTTAAATCCCTTAATAGATTTCCCTTTCAATTCTTTCTTGATGTGGTTGGGGAAGGGGGATGCTACGATGAGCTCCTCGGAATGGTCAGACATTTTGGACTCGAAAAAAGAGTTCGCTTCTTGGGGTATCAAAAAAATTTAGATGTGATTTATCGTTCATTAAATCTTGTCGTGATGCCATCGCTCCACGAGGGATCCCCGAACGTTTTACTTGAAGCGATGTCTCATGGAGTGCCAGTACTTGGGGCAAATATTTCTTCACTCAGCTCAATTATCCGTAACCGTGAAAACGGATTTTTGTTCGAAGCTGGGAATGTTGATAATTTGTCCGACGAATTACGATTTATAAGTACGGTTCCCTCCGATAGGCTAAGATGCATTAGTCTCAATGCTAGAGATCAGATAAGACGTGATTTTGCTCCGAGTATGCGAACGAAGCGATTTACTGACCTCTATCAACGACTTGTCTACTCAGACAGTAATGAGAAATAACGGTTGAGTTCATCGTACAGAACGTCTGCAATCAAGGTATGAGCCCTGTCGGTATAGTGAACATCATCCGTAAAATACTCTAATGTTTTGGGTATGGACCGTTCAAGGTCAACAAACAGAGCGGGAGAAGTTCCCGCAATCTCCTTTACCTCGGTATTATATTGCTGCATGCCCTCTAGTGCTGTTTTAAGCGTCCATTGTTCCCGAGGGCCGATTGCCTCTCTCCGTATCATGTAGAGATGAGGATAAACATCATCAGACATGGATGAATGGTAGAGATACGGCTGAGTCATGATGAAGATCGGAATGTGTTTCTTATTCACAGTATTGATTAGTACCTCAATATTTCTTCTAAAAGACCGTTTTCCAGGGAAGTTGTCGGTGTAGGTCTGTTTACGGGGCGTATGATACCAGGCTGCTTGTAAAAAGCTTGATAGTAATTGAAAAGGCTCATCTTGACGATAAAAGACATCCCGAAAAGGCCCATAGAAATGACCATAATCTGAGCGAAATGAACCATTGCTGAAGTAACTAAAATCCGCGTTTGTGAGCAGATCATTTATCGCATGCATGAGAATAATGAGGTCGGGAGATCTTTTAGAAAGGTTGAGGTGGTAATTGATTAGGGTGTGAGCAGTCGTGTACCACTCTGTTGCTGCATTGTCTATCTGAATAGGCGGCAGGTGTTGAGCGGAGTTCAGCTTCTCCTCGAGGATGTCAGTCCAGCCAATCCCTCCACGCCCCTTCCAAGCGGTAGTTGATCCTCCTAGTGTAAGGATACGAAACGGAGATCTGAAATGAGAATAATTATTTGAAGATTCCTTTTTAGCGTTTTGAGCGACGTCTAATTTCGGTGGAGTGATCTGTAGAAATGAATGATATTTATTTAAGTTCGGCTTAGAGATGTGCCTCAGGTAGGTGTTGATAATCGGATAGCATATGAGAATGGCTAGAAATAGACCTCCCAATGGAGCTATGAGAATAAAAAGAGAATGTTGAAACCGTTTCTGGCGCCGAAGAAGCAATAGCAGTACTAGAGCACAGAATGGAAGTGACAATCGAATGCTCTGTAGGATTCGATAAGCATTGGGTTTCCAACGAGAGTCAAAAAAATAGGGATCTGAAAAATAGAATCCGACGAATAAGAATATAATTAATCCAAATGCACAGAGATTCGCTACCAACAGCAGAGCTTTTGGTTTCTTCATTATTTCAGCCCAGAGTTAGTATCGATTCCAAATCTCCATTCAATGTAATCTTTGCTCCATCTATAATTTTGTGAAAACCGTTTTCCTGAATTGAGATCCGCACCGGCCACTCCGCCAACAAATATTTGATCAGACATTTCAGCGTATTGTGAATCTCCCGTCGTGACATAAAGCCATGCGTAAGCAGGAGCAATGAGAAGATTCAGGTCTGGGGCAAATGCTATTGAAGTTTCAATACACTCAGAATAGTCTGAGCCGTCAGCACAGACTATGTAAGGGAATGCCATTTTTTGCGGATCCCAGCTAGTTCTCCAAAGCCATTGAGCGGCATTCTCTATGTTATTCAGAATTGTTGGATCAGGAGTTCGTTGATATGCGGCTATGAGTGCTTCGAAGGTTAATCCCATCATGAACGGTTTTACGTAGTTGGAGCTCCGAAAATCTATCCATTGCTGGAGGTGTTGATTCGCGTAGTATATGGCGGTATCGAGGCGAGACTGAAATGTCTGAATACCAAGCTCAAGCGCGATAAGATAAGTATGAATGAGATAAGCCGTCTCCCTACTCAAATCAGAGCTCAGCCCTCCTGATTTTTGGGCAAAGGCCGACTCTTCGGCTAGTAGTAGTATCGCGAACCGAGATGTGCGATCTCCTGTGCGTAGATAATGTTGATAGAGACCATGAGGAAAAACCCGCCAGCCCGGTATTTTTCCATCTGCATCAATGACATATTGTCGATATAGCTCGATGATGAATTCAGCGCATTGTTCCCATTGTTCTGATCGAAAAAAATCAGCTGCATTGTAGAAAACTCGTGCTCCATCATAGTACCATACGCCTCCTTCCCATAATTTATTGGCAAAAATCTGATCTCTATCGCAGAAACGGGCTGCGTGGTTATTAAATTGACTGCTCCATCTGAGAACGCTTCTTGTGAGAGATTCCGAAGGCATTACTTTAGCCGTGGTAGGTATAGAACTTACTTCGCTATCTTGATAGCTATCACTTGCACATCCTGCGCAGAGAAGCATTCCGAGATGGATAACACAGCTTAAAAGCAAATGGGGGTGTCTCATGTACCTCCTATTTAATACGCAGCATCAGATTGGCGAAAAGTTGTTAGGAGCACGATTGTTGCCAATACCAGATGATTTCTGCATGAGTGCACTCATACCGGAATGCAAATATATCGGGCCTATTTTATCTTCCTTCACTCGGAGCTAAGGATGAGGATAGAGATAGCCACAAACCCAAATGTTCTATTGGGGCTTCAGGAGAAATGGAGAGATCTCGCACAGAATAGTCGAATAACGAACATTTTCAACGAGCCCGAGATGCTCGTACCGGCTCTTCAATTTCTTACGGGCAATAGAAAGATTCAGGTCGCTCTCTTATGGGAGAAAAAAGAGCTAGTGGGGCTTTTTCCTTTTGCTTTTAGTCCAACATGGAGAGGATTGCCTCTGAAACATTTCATCCTATGGAATCATCCCTATAGCTTCCTCTCTACACCACTTATTCGTTCTGACTATTTGATAACTACGTTTAATATGTTTCTCAAGTGGATCGTAAGCGTGATAAGGTATCCATACTTAATCGAGTGTCATCATATCTCATCGGAATTATTCAGTGGAGACAGAGAAGGGTTCTTGAGCCTTTTAGAAAAGTGCAAGTTTCAGAGCGCAATGCATTTAGAGAGCAGGCCTGGGTTTAACTTGCAGAGCTATGTATCCTTTGAGGACTATTGGCAAACACGCTCACGCGCATTTAGAAAGAAATACCGACAGCGTTTTCGGCAATTAACCGAACAAGGAATCGTCAAGGTTGAAAGACTACCGCTATTGTCTGAGGGAGGATCTCATGAAGCACTTCATTCTTGGATTGAGGACTTTCTACTTCTTGAGCAACAAGGATGGAAGGGGCGCCAAGGCACTGCTATGTGTTCGAATCAAGCACATGCACACTATTTCTCAAGAATAGTTAGTGAGCTTTTTAAAACTAACAAATTGCATTTTATGCGGCTTTCTGTGAATGGAGAGACGATTGCTGGGAAATGTTCTTTCTCAAGTGGGGGTAAAGTATTTTGCTTCAAAATTGCTTATCGAGAGAAATTCGCTCGCTCCTCTCCGGGTCTCTTGCTAGAAGTCGAGTTTATTCGGGAGATGATGAGATCTTCTGAATTTAGCGTGATTGACTCTTGCGCTCGCCCAGATCACCCACTATTCGAGAGTATTTGGGAAGATAGTATTTCTACGATCAGTGGGATTTTATATCGCGGCAAAGTATTTGGAATACTGAGAGGCGTCTATCGCCAATCGCTACAACACAGCGACAAATTCTACGAGACGAGATAGCTCGCGGCAAGGAGGGTGGAGGGCAGAAAGCCCTCCACCTTTAGGATTTACCTATTGTCCCTGTCGCCATTTGAGATACGAGAAGCTCCATCTGTAGTTCTGATTGAACTGTTTTCCATTCACGAGATAAGCGTTTCTCACGCCCCCTGCGAATGCAAGATCTCCACGCTCTCGGTGACGAGCATCTCCAGTTTTCGAGTACAGCCAGCCATAGACGGGCGCAATCAAAAGATTCAGATCAGGAGCTGGCTCTTGACCACCTGTTGAGTGATATCGATCCGTGTACATGAAGCTTTCCTGATTTGGTAGCCACATATTCTCCCAAACTCTATCCATAGCAAGCTCAAGCATTGGAAGAATATCAGGATCTCCAATTACCTCATCATAGAGGATGAGCGCCTGGGCGGTAAGGGCTACCATAAAAGGCCTTATGTATGGAGCTGTCTCGGATATGAACCACTGTTCGAGGTGATTGAGAGCTTGCGCCTTCAGATCATAGACTCGAGCGCGTCGTTCCATTCCGGCAAGCTCAGCATTCAGGTAGCTGGTTATGGTATACGCAACCTCTCGACTATAGTCGACATGTTCTGTCGAGCTAAGTGGAGTTGAGTCAACCGCAAATGCAGCGTTCTGTGATATCAGACGAAGTGCTTCGTAAGAGGTGTTGTCTCCGGTTCTCAGATAACTTTCTAGTAACCCATGTGTGAAGTTCCAATATCCAGGAACAAGTCCATTAGCTGGAAGTGCATACTGGTCTCTGTAGATAGACTGCGCTGCTTGAGCACAATCTAACCAAGAGCTATCTCCGGTATAGTCAGCGATTTGATAGAAGACAAGTTGCGCATCGTAGTACGTTGCAAGAAGCCTCGTATCAAAGCTTTGATTGTTATTTTGCAGAAGCGAGCAGTTTGATTGTCCATATTGAACCATCTGTGATTCCCACAGCGTTAACTCTGCTAGCTCCGGAGTCGGTTCTGGTGCTGGTACAGGCTCAGGTG
>RFPC01000057.1 GCA_009926305.1 bacterium | reverse complement strand
AATTCTTTGCTAGCAGAATCTTCCTGCTCTTCTTCAAAAAACGCCTTCCCAAGGTAGCTCCGATAGAGACTCCGTGCAGTATCGAGATGAACTGTTTTTTCTAGCTCTTCACGTCCAGCGTGGAGTTGGCCTTCTGCAAGTAGAGATAGCGCCATACCAAAATGCGCTTCAGGGAATTCCGCATTTCGACTAAGGGCGTATTCAAATCTACTTTTTGCCTGTTCAGGATTTCTCCTGGCGAGATAGCTAAACCCAAGGACGGTGGCAATCATTGGATGAGCTGGACGAAGTGCATGTGCTTCAAGAGCTGTAGCAAGCGCTTGCTTGGTGTCTCCTGTTCCTAATAAAAGCTCGCTCTTTCGAGCCAAAAAGAGTGGCTCATGTGGAAAGACTTGTAGTGCCCGCTCTATCACATCGAGTGCTTCCTCAACTTTGCCAGACTGAGACAGGAGGAGCGACTCGAGGAGGAAAGTGTTTTCATCGAGAGCGCCAGCTGATTTACTGCTCTGAGAGCGATGTAAATAGTCTTTTGCTTGAGAGATGTCCTGTTTGATAAGCGAGATCAGACCAAGTCGAGCAGCAGCCGCGGAAGAAAAGCGAGCTCGTGAAAGCAGTGTGTTCAAGATCTGTTCAGCGTTCTCTGGAGAACCGGTGAGGAGCAAGAGCGAGCTTTTTAGAAGGTTTTCTTGTGAGGAAAGGCTTGGCTTTTGAAGATGGGCCAGCGCATCTTGATATTCACCGTTAAGAGCATGCTCATAGGTATGAGTAAGAGCTCGAAGCCCTTTCTGCTGAGCCTCTTGATAGTTCGCTTGCGAGAGAATGACGGGAAAATAAAGAGCCCACTGAACCTGATTGACTGGGTGAGTCAGAACAACTTTGCTGACCTTGCCGTTCTGAGAGACCGTAGCTGATTCGCCTTGGGTAACGCGTAAGGTCTCTTTTTGAGAATCAATAAGTGCTTCACCGTCAAAGATCGTAAGCGTAGAATTGCCACCTGAAGTTGAGAGTGCCAACTCAGTCCCTCGAATAGCAGCGCTAACTTCTGGAGTCTTCACTGTGTAGCGAGCTTTACTGACGCGATTAAAAATATGCAGTGCTCCCGAAAGGAGGTTGACGTTCTCTTCTTCGTTTTGGGTTGCGGGAGTGAGGAGAAGTTCTGAGTTTTCTCGCAGTCTAATCAGTCTCCCATCTGAAAAACGAAGGCCTACTCGCGAGTTGCGATCCACCGTGATCTTTCCAGACAGAGGGAGCTCTTGATTCTTTTTCAGTTGCTGACTCTCAGACTTTGATGCTCCCTCTGCTAAGTAGAACGCGCTCCCTGACAACGCATAGACGGTTACCTTACTCGCATTATCGGCGAGCAGGTGAGAAGCCGTGCAGGTAAAGGAGAAGAAGAGAAGGGCAAAGAGTATATTCGGTAGGCGGTTCACAATCATCCTCGGTAGGCACACGTTACATTAGGCTCACTATTTCGATGACAGCGAGGCCAGAAGTTCTACAGAGATTGTGAACCACCCGCAGTAAATCTCCTACCCTGAGATTAGAGAGCACCGCTTAGATAGAACAACATTCTATTTTTAAGAGTTGTTCGCTTTAAAGTTTCTAATTTGAAGTAGGCTAGTGGAGCCAGGGGTTCTGACCCTGAGTCCAGATGTGATGACGGCTCGTTCCCCATCTGAGAAGTTGCCCACAGCCTTCACCTGTTCGAGAGCGGTTTCTAGCTCGCGCTCATGGCTCTCTGGAGGTCGAAAGTGAACGGGTCGAACACCCCAATAGAGGCACATCCTCCGAATTGTGCGCTCAGAGCTTGATGCACCAAAGAGCGGTTGTTGCGGACGGTATTTTGCAATGAGTCGTGCAGAGCTCCCTGTTTCGGTACACGCAACAAGTGCGCTTGCTTTTACCTTAATGGCCGCTGCAGATGCTGCATAACTGACAGCATCCGGAATCGTCTCAGAGTCCGCCTCTTTTAGCCTGAGTTTGTATTCACTAAAGTCAAACTCTCGTTCTGCTTCAAAGGCAATTTTCCCAAGATTTTTAACGGCAAGAATCGGGTTTTCTCCGATCGCAGTCTCATCCGAGAGCATCAGCGCATCGGCCCCTGACATAACTGCTGTCGCAATATCTGACGCCTCGGCACGTGTTGGTCTGATCGATGTGACCATCGAGTGCAGCATCTGTGTTGCAACGATGACGGGAATACCCCGATAGTTCGCTTTTTCAATCAGCGCTTTTTGCACACGTGGTACTTTCTCTAATGGAAGCTCAAGTCCCAGGTCTCCGCGAGCTACCATGAGACCATCGCACGCTTCCAGTATCCCCTCGATATTTCGTAGGGCTGACTTTCTTTCAATTTTTGCAATCAGCTTTGAATGACCACCTTGTCGTGTAATCTCTTCCCGTAACTGAATAATATCTTCTGCGGTATTCACAAAAGAGATAGCGACATAATCGACGTCATGTTGGATTCCCCATGCCAGGTCTCGGTAATCTTTATCAGTCGTAGCCGGAAGGTCAATATCGCTATCGGGAAAGGCAATCCCCACGCGAGAACGGATGCGACCACCCTTACTCACTTCACAACGGACTTTATCTGACAGGATCTCGACACAGCGCAATTCGAGCAGTCCATCTGCCAGAAGCACTTGTTCTCCCAGTTTTAAGAATTCGACTGGATTGAGAGTCTCAATGAAAAGAGTGCCCGCTGAACTCTTCTCTCCTTTCGCATGTTTTAAAAATATCTCGTCTGCATCTCGCACTGGTGCATAGTCATCTTGTATCTCTGTAATGCGTATCTTTGGTCCACTGAGGTCCTGTAGAATAGCGACGGGGATGCCTAATTCAGAGGAAACCGCTCGCACTCGTTTGAGGGTTTCTAAATGTTCCTCATGAGAGCCATGTGAGAAGTTTAGGCGAAATACATTGACTCCAGATATGATCAATTCCCTGAGGTTCTCAGGCGATCGACTGGCAGGTCCGAGCGTCGCAATAATCTTTGTCTTTCGATAACTATAGCTCTCGCTTCGTGAACTTAAAATCTCTTCCATATCTTCCCCAGGTTCGTAACTCATGTTTAAGACTCTACACATAAACGGTCTTGCCGAGAAGCCCCTGGTAGAGATCCTGAAAAACTTTTGCTCGGGGCTTTTGCAGAATGCACAGAGTGAATCGGCTAAGGGGTGGCTTATGGTTGATTCAAGAATGATGCCTTTTCTGCTACTGCAAATGAGCGGAGTATTTGTTCCTCTGTGATTCCTCTATTGATAAATAGGTGGTAGAGCTCGCTTGCAAGAGTCGTGACTTGTAGCGACGGTGCATCAGTCGAGAACGTGTAAGGGATCTGAAACTCGTCGAGAACGTCAACGATCCTCCCATACTCTTCAAGACTGGCAACAGCTCCAGTCAGCATATTGGAGTGTACGCAGAGCTCGCAGACAATGTCTCTTTCCTTCATTACCGTGAGACCATCCTTATTCCCATCTTCGAGGTAGCTTCTCAGTGCGACAATTGGGTGTGCTACTCGCTGGGGCTCGAGCATTTCAATGGTTTTTATGAACGTCTGGATATCAACATGTGGAGTTTCTCCTACATGAATTGTCCGACCGAGTGCTGGGCCAGCAATATCAAAAATCTCCCGCATCTTTTTAAGTTCCGTAGGATCTGAAAGCGGATTCACTGACTCAGGACCAGCAAGGTCTATTCCTCGAATGATGGGCTCTGTTTCAGACCAAGCGCGCACTTTCTCAGCTAAGATTCGATTCGCTTCATACGTCATATCTCTGCCGAAACAGAAAAGGAGTCCCCCTTGTATTTTATTTTTGAAACCAAGTTGACAGTCCGCAATCGCAGTCGCAGCAGCACGGATGACCCGGTCAACATCATAGAGTCCTGCGTGCTCGCCTTTTAAGAATACCGCACCTGTTCTCTTCATCGGGTTGAATCGAAGCTCTATACGAGACACTGTAAAGAGTGGCTCGTTTAACGTAGGTTCACCACCTTGTCCTGTCGTTACCGTACCCCCATCCATATATGCTCGGTGCACTGCAATAATGACACTCTCGCGCACTGCATCCGGCCCTGACTGAATGAGCTCCACTCGATCATAGATTTCTAAGTATTCATCAAGCGAAGAGATCTTCTGTTCATCTCTTTTCAGAGCAGCAATGAAGTCTTCATATCCATCCCCCAAACCTCGGATTCCTCGGGTAATTGCAATCTCCCAAAGTCGATAGAGTGGAACGGAACCTCCTAGGTGCACATGGAGCTCAGTAGCATGCGAGGGCCACGCAATTTCTTTCCATGCAGATTGTAGAGTTTCGGTATTGGCATCTGATTTCAACATATTATCATCCTAACATCCTGATTCCTTTAATCATACGCCAAACTTGGTATGGGGGAAACTCCCCACTCGTTGCAACCTCTTAGCAAGTTTTCTCATCAAAACTCGTAGACACGTTTCAATTCTATGAACACTACAGCATAGGGGTTTTTCTTATGGCGGCATCCAAGACGGATTATCTCACGAAAATAGTTGAGTTCAATGATAGTAAGCTTACTTTATACAGCCTTGATGGAGCCACTTGGTCTTCTCGAAAAGATGAACTTCAGGTCATTAAAACTCGATATGAAGAGTCAAGAGTAACATATGAAGAGATTCGCTCTGGGGTGATTAATAAGAAGTCCAGTCCTGTAGAGAGACGAGGAACAGAACAATAATTATCTTGCTACTGTAGTAGAAAATGGGATCTTGGCCAGTAAGGAAAAGCCAGAACTCCGCGTCCCAGAAAAAACAAAGAGCTCCTGATCAGAAAAGTCTTGTTGCTTATTCTTTGATAGAAACATCGTGCCTTGAATCGTACCCGTAGCACTTTCATAGTTCACAACTACTGAGAGGTGTCCAAGCTCCCGAAATCGCTCAGTGCCTTGTTGAACGAAAAGCTTCACGGGACCTTCGCTGACCAGTTCTCCATTCTCACGAGAAGAAAATGAAGAGATAGTAAACTCTGTGTTGTGTAGCCACGGTCGGGGAGAGACGCCGCGTGCAACCTCTTCTTTCGTACGCGACTTTGGTTGTTTCGCTGCAAAGCTAAATTCTCCACTCTCTAACTGATTGCCAAAAGCGTTGAACTCAAACCAAATAGTGCCAAAAGCAGTTTTGGCACTTCCTTTGATCAGCTCTGTTTCTAGCGGCTGACTTGCAGAGCTTTCAAGACTCTCTCTGAGTAACGGTTGAACTTTTTCGTCTCGAAGAGCATTTTCAACGAATGCTGGAACCTCTGGTTTACTGGTCTGTCGATCCCAGAAAAGGAATGCATTGAATGCCATGAGGCAAAGGACAATTCCAATTCCTATGCCCGTAAGAAAAATATTTCGTCTTAGAGCTCTTGCGGAAGTCTGATTATCTGCACTTTTTAGAGAAGCGAGTAGTGGATCATTGCCGAGCGATCCAAGAGGTAGTTCTTCCTCATCACCCTCCACCTCCGGGTGCAGTACTTCCGATATGGAGCTTGTATCTGTAGGTATAGAATCTGATGTTGCAGACTCCACGACAGGCGTATCAGTGTGAGGAACTTCTTGAATGATGTTTAAGGGCTCCTCTTTTTCTTCAAGATTAAAAACGACACGTTTCATTTCTTCGGAGTCTGAAACGATTGGCGCTGAAGTCGGAGATGTGCCCTTACTGGAGGTGTCATGCGCGAGCTGCTCTTCGGAATTTTCCTCTACAGTAGGTTCCTCCTCTGACTCAAAGCTCAAGTCCCAGCTCTCTCCGATGTTCTGGGACTGCTCCCGCTCTGAAGTCGACTCTCGGTCTTCTTCCGGCTGAGTGGACTCTTCAGCTTCAAACGAAAGCGACATTGATTCTTCAAGCTGCCACTGATCAGATTCAAGAGGTGGGGCTGGTTGTTCCTCATCGGATTCAGACGAGATATCAAATGAAAGAGGAGATATAGGTTCGTTCGTTTCAGATTCTGTTTGCGGCGTAAGAGGCTCTCGGAGGCTATCATTTGCTAAGGTCTCATCAGTAAAGCCAAGCTGATTCGTTTCCAAAATAACATCGTCTGTCTCTTCAGTATGCTCCGCCTCAAGTCCGAGGAGCGGATGAGACTCATCTGATTGGTCCTCAATATCAGGGTTAAAATCCAGTGTATAAACTCGAGTCGGTTTCGCTGGCACAGATTCTCCTGGGATCAGCGTAGTGTCTTCACTGATATCATCTAGCTCGAATGTGAACTCAATGTCATTTTGGACTTCATGAGGGGTACATTCAGTATTTTCTTCCTCAAACGCTACAACTGCTCCAGCGTGTTCAAGGATATGAAGTACACGTTGTGCTTCTTCTGCCTCCTTCGTGGAGAAGATAATAGTCGGAGTACTTTCTAGGTATTGTTTGACTTCATCGATTGATAGACCAAGTTCAGAGATGAAAGCCCCCTTTACTTTTCGAAGCGTTTCTACTGACTCATCTTTTGGGCCATGAAAAATCAGTTGAAGTTGTTCGTTCGTACCATCCATCGAGTATTTTCCGTTTCGTTTCCCCGAATGATTGCCAGATCTCGAGTCGTGTTTGCCGCGGTTGAGGCCTTACCCTGGAAATTATCGGCGGGAATGACGAACAACTTTGGTGGTTTTTCCGATTAGCAGAAGGGGAAGTGAGAATCGAGAGCGATCGTGAGGAGGATTCGTGGCTAATACACTGGAAATACTACAAATATCAAATCTACCATTGCCGCAGCAGCGTCGACTGCGGAGGCTGATTCGTGCAGCTCAAGACGCTGGCGAGGATATGGATACGATTTTTTCCCAGTGTATGACAGCTCTCGGAAGCCCCACTCCGAAAGAGGAGGAGGCGCTCGAGTTCTGTGTTCGAAATCAAATAGCGGTAGTGCTTTTCGGAACTCCTGAATATCCAGATTCACTTGGGCGGCTGTTTGATCCTCCACTCGTACTTTTTGTGCGTGGAAGTCGAGATGTTTTTCAAGAGCTCGGACACCCGATCTCTATTGTCGGATCTCGTCGGGCCGATAAAGATGGTATTAGCCTCACAAAACGAATTGTCTCCACTTTGAGTCACTATAACGTAACATTCATTAGTGGACTGGCATTTGGAATAGATGCAGCAACTCATTGGGCCGCACTTCGTTTTGCAACGGGTAATAAGTGCCCGACTCTTGCCGTTATGCCGTGTGGGCTCGATACCATATATCCTCGTTCACATGAGAAGTTGTCTCAGACGATTTTAGAATCAGGTGGTGCTCTCATCAGTGAGTTTTTCCCCGGCACTCAGATTCAACGGCATCATTTTCTTCAGCGGAACAGAATCGTAGCAGCACTGAGTCAAGCGCTGATTATTGTTCAGGCTGGAAAGCGGAGTGGGGCGCGGTCAACAGCCTCAGTGGCGGCAGATCTTGGGATAGAGGTTTTCGCTATTCCTGGCCCTATTGGAAATCCATTATTTGAGGGAAATCACGATCTGCTCCGCGAGGGGGCAACACTCCTTACTGAAATTAGCGATTTGCCTCACGAGCTCAAAATCGCGGCACCACCAGATTTGGGAGTTGAGCCTGTGCATGAACAGGTCTGCGACCTCCTACGAGAGCAAGGCGCCCTGTCTCTTATGAATCTTCAGAATGAACTTGCGCGGAGCGATCTCTCCGAGATATTACTTGAACTCGAGAGCACTGGGAGTTTAGTCTGTTTGCCAGGCGGGTATTACAAACTGAACTAGAAGAAGGAAAGAGACGGATGAAAGCGCGAGATTTAATGACGCAGGAAGTATATACGGTTCGGCCTGATGATGGTTTTAATCAAGTTGAGCTGATTGCTGATATGAAACACATTCGTCATGTACCGGTCGTCGATGACAATGAGCGTGTGATTGGAATGGTAAGTGTCCGAGATCTCTTAGTGCACTTAAGTAACGCAGCGGCAAGTCAATTTGTACCAATACGCGAAGTGATGCAGTCGAATGTCGTTACATGTGGTCCAGATCTTCCAGTCGAAGAGGTAGCAGCACTAATGTTAAAAGAGTCGATTGGTGCGGTTCCAATAGTAGAAGAAGAGAAGATTATTGGAATTATTTCAGAGAGAGACTTTGTGAAGCACTTTTCGAAAGGATAGGGGGGGAGTACGATGAAGGAAGCTAATCACGGATATCTGGCTTGTGTAGCCACGTTCCTCCTTATTTTTCTTATTCCTGTGTCTGCATCTGCTCAGTTTACAAGTCAGCCGGCGCCTGAGGAGGCAAAGTTGTACTTTATTTCACCGAGTAATGGCGCGACCGTCTCTGGGGAGATTAATATTCAATTTGGGCTTAAGGGCTTTGGCGTTGCTCCTGCGGGAACGAAGCATCCTGCCGCAGGTCATCACCATCTTTTAATTGATCTTGATACGGTTCCGCCACTTCACCAACCGATGCCTGCGAGTGAAAATATTCGGCACTTTGGTGGGGGGCAGACAGAGGTAAGTATCTCTTTGCCAAAGGGTAAGCATACACTCCAGTTGATCCTTGGTGATCATTTGCATGTTCCGTATGCGCCTCCGATTATTTCGGAGAAAATTACAATCCTGGTAGAATAAGTCTGGCTTCAACCGCATTCCTCTCTCGATGATTTTGAGAAGGATACTCAAGAAATAAAAATCCGATATTTTCTTACTCTCATCCGTGCGTGACTGGAGATTGGTTGCTTAAGTTTTCTTAAATTTCCGCCGTTCCTCTGGGTGGTATTATTTAAACGTGGACATGGAGAGTATAATGGAAAGCGAAAGATCATTATTTGAGAAACTGGGTGGCAAGGATGCTGTGGAGCTTGCGGTGGATAAGTTCTACGATCAGCTGCTTGAGGATGCGCGAGTTAATTATTTTTTCGAAGGTATCGACATGGAGCGGCAACGCCGCCATCAGAAGGCGTTCCTCACATTTGCCTTTGGAGGAGCCAATCATTACAACGGTCGGAATATGCGAAAGGCGCATGAGAGAGTCGTCTCTGAGCACGGATTAGATGATGAACATTTTAATGTAATCGTCGAAAAACTTGCTGGAGTTTTGTTAGAGCTTGGCGTTGCGAAAGAGCTTGTTGAACAAGTAGGTGCAGTCGCTGAGAGCGTTCGAGCTGATGTGCTCAATAGGTAGTGCGTCTTTCCGAGTTCGCGAAAGCACGTGTTCCTTCTTCTTTTTGTTTTGACTCCTGTATGCTATCTAAACAGCAAGAGTTAGGCGCTCGAGGTGTTTAAGGAGATGGAGCATGTGCGGCTCGATGATACCGTTGATGAGGCAACAATTGAGAGAGAAATCTTTATTATTTCTCTTTCTTTTTGTGGTTAGCGCGCTGTTCACTTCGTGTGGAGGCCAGCAGCCTATCGGGCCCGAAGAGGTATCTTGTCGATCTCCTTACTATGGAGGCAGGTGTACCGGACCAATCTTTTCTCGTGATTACCATCGTCACCGCCACAAAAAGATGAGACAGGAGCAACAAGACCTTCGAGAAGAGCGGAGAGCGCTGGAAAAAGAGCGTCGTAAACTTATGCGCGAAAAGGAGAAGTTTAAAAAGCAACAGCAGAATACGAAGAGGCCGGCGAAAAGCGCAGTACGGGATAAATGCCCAGTGGGATTCTCTCGAGGAGGTCGGTGTACCGCAAAAGAGCGCAAAGCAGGATGCAAAGATGTACGCACGGCAGCGGGCACCCCGTGCGTCAAGCGTTAGCGGCTATAACTCCCTAACATTCCCTGATAATGTGGTGTAAATCGATATAGCGATATGAACGCACCTGGTTTCGTAGAGAAGTTCTTGAGTTCTATTCATTGAGTAATATGAGTTCGGCGACGATGGTACTGATATGGAGAGGAGAGCTTTATTTCTTCTCCCGTAGTATTTTATGAAAAAGTCAGTCTCAGCTTCTTTGAATGGGCTCTCAGAGTCTGCAACGCTCGCAATTAATAGGCGTTCGGCTGAGCTCGTGAGACAGGGAAGGGAGATTCTTCGATACGGTCTTGGACAGTCACCATTTCCAGTTCCAGATGTTGTCGTTGATGAATTGAAAGCACGGGCATTTGAGAAGGACTATTTGCCAGTTGATGGTTTATATGAACTTCGAAAAGGAGTAGCTCAGTACTTTCATCAACAATGGCAGATCGAGAGCTCGGCTGAGAGCATTATGATTGCTCCAGGATCAAAGGAGCTGATTTTTATTCTGCAGCTTGTCTATAGTGGCGATATTCTTATTCCAACGCCTGCTTGGGTATCGTATGCGCCTCAGGCACAAATTGTTGGACGTCATGTATCTTTCCTAGAGACAAAAGAGGAGAATCGTTTCCTATTGCAAGCTTCCGAGCTTGAGCAGTGTTGTCGAGCTGAGCCTGGAATGCCTCGGCTTTTAATCTTGAATTATCCTTCTAATCCTACGGGTCAGACGTACTCTTCGGAGGAGCTCCGAGCACTAGCTGAGGTGGTTGAAAAGTATGAGATCATTGTGCTGGCTGATGAGATTTATGGAGAGACCAATTTTCTGGGTAATCATGATACCCTTGCGCGATATTATCCAGGGGGAACCATAGTCAGTTCAGGCCTCAGTAAGTGGTGTGGAGCTGGGGGATGGCGTCTGGGAGCGTTTAATTTTCCAGAAGGGCTGCTTTGGCTGCGAAAAGCTATGTGCGTAGTAGCGAGCGAGACCTATACCTCTACGAGTGCCCCGATTCAGTGGGCTGCGATAAAAGCATTTGAAAGAGGGGATGAAATGACAGACTACTTAGCTTCTTCAAGAAGAATTTTGCGTCTCCTTTCTCGGTATATCTGTGATCAGTTTGCATCATCAGAAATCAGATTCTTCGAGCCACAAGGAGCTTTCTATATTTTCCCATCCTTTGAGAATTATCGAGAGCGGCTGTCAAAGAAAGGGATTCACGGGAGCAAGGATCTGATGGAGCGCTTATTGATGGAGACAGGTATAGCCGCTCTTCCAGGAGTTGTATTTGGACGAGCGGCAGAGGAGCTTACTGCTCGTTTTTCTTTCGTGCCTTTCGATGGAAAATTAGCTCAGGAACAATTGGCAGGTTGTAGCTCAGACGAGGAAGCACTTTCCAAGCTTTTAAAGTCTTGCCCAAATATCACGAAGTTTCCCGAGCTATTACTGGATTGGCTGGAGCATTAAGTGCCATGAGGGAGCTGAAACCTGACTGATGACGTGATATTTCTAAAGAAGGATTCCACTGAGAAGAACTCCCAGTAAGTAGGCGATTGCGGCAGCAATACCACCCACAAGCAGGGTTTCGAAAGCACTTCTTAACACGGAAACTCGGAGCACGACGCCGCGAAGCGCTCCTGTGACGAGAAACACTCCAGAGGTCAACACCGCGCTCAACAGGAAGATATCGTGATTCGTCCAATTCGGGTATAGCCCGAGCAGGAGCGGTGCCAGCGGGATTAATCCTGCAAATAGAAAGGCAGCAAAGGTGAGAAGTCCTGAGCGCAGTGGAGAAATCTGAGAGAGTTGTAGCCCCCATTCATCCGTGAGCATAGTATTCACCCACCGATCTCGGTCACTTGTTATTGTTGCAACGATGTCTTCTAAGAGTTGTCCTGAGAATCCTTTTCGAGAGTAGATCTGTCGTACTTCTTCACGCTCATACTCTGGTACGTGATCGATATGGTGTTCTTCTATTCTTCGGTAGTTATCAATCAGTTGTTGGTCAGAGCGAGCTTTTAAGTAGTTACTCGCTCCCATGCTAAAGCCATCTGCCAGAACATTTGAAAGTCCTAAAATAAACGCAACCAGCACGCCACTTTCTAGACCTGTTCCAGCAATTCCTGAAACGATTGCGAATGTAGTGACTGTTCCATCCACTGCACCCAGCACGACATCACCCAGATCTCCATGAATGAGATCGCTGTCTAATCTGGCAGCAATTGCCTCGTGAGAATGTTCGTCATGAAGATGTGGTGAAATTTCCTGTGTCACAGTCCATGAGTATACTCTGAAGATTTCAGGAGCGGTACCTTCTACTTTTAATTTATTGTCATGGGGCCGATTGATAGCTATTTAGATACAGCAGGGCAGTAAAATCCGAATATCTGCGCCGCCATTATTAGCGCTATAGAACTCCATCCATCCGCCATGGTGATGGACGACGCCTAGTGCTATTGAAAGTCCTAGTCCTATTCTATTTTCCTCTGTGGAGTGAAAGGGGGCAAGTAATCTTGGAAGTTCTTCTTTCGAGATTCCTGGCCCTGAGTCTATAACGCGAAAGCAGACCATGTGTTTTTTTGAGGAGGACTTCCCATTGCGAACGGTTGTCTTTATGGGCTCCACAGAGAAAGTTACTGGATTAGTGGTATGCGAGGAATAACGAAGAGCATTGTCAAGGATTTCCATAAGTGCATGTTTGAGGAGTTCTTGATCTCCCAAGATGTTCGGTACGTTTTCATGCATTGAAATCTCAATTGCTTGATGGTCGGTAAGCGTATTCGCAGAACTCTCAGCAGCTTCTTTCACGAGCTCGGATACTTTTATCCAAGAAAACGAAGATCCAATCCAGTCGGTGGTGAGAGAAGCTCTATTTATAAGCTCTGTGAGAGTCTCGAGATGATGATGGACTCTGCGTAGGGCACCAGCCTCTATCTGTGGGATATGCTCCGAGTCTATGAGTGAATGAATCGTTTCGATAGAAGATTGGAGTAGTGGTAGTGAGTTTTCAACTATTCCATTGAGAAAAAAAGAATGAGCCCAGAGAGACTGTTGTAGCGATGGGTGCGATGTATCAAGTAGCAGATTCGGACTTTTAGTTTTTTGCTTTTTTACCCCACTCTCTATAGCTGGAATGATGTGTTCTATTTTACGCTTATTATGAAGATCCATGATGAAGATATCAGGATGGTGTTGCTGAGAGATTTCGAGAGCCTCTTCGCCGTTTTTTGCAATTCCAGCGATTGCAAATCCAAGTGCTTCTAAGTCTCGTTTGATTTCCTGATCCAATATTCCCGTATCATCATATAGCAGCACATTATTATGCTTTTTTTTGTTTTTGATCCCTGTTGTTTCAGTCATAAGAGATTCGCTCTTTGATAAATGGCTTACATGCATTCATAAGTATGCTCTTGATAAATAGAGCGCCTCTCATTTTTCGCTACTTTTTGGGGTCAGCATCTGATGAGAGTCATAGGGAGAAAACGGTGAAGTCCCATCGCTCAAAATCTGAATAGTCGTTCATAGACTTGATGAAAGTCATTCCTCATGTTTGTCACACTTGTAGAATGAGAGGGGAGGAAGAGAAGCAAAGGATTGGAATGAGTCAAGGAGTGAGGCATGGAAAAGCCGAAGGAAAATATCCTTCTGTTTATTGATGATGAAGAAGTCATCATCGATGTGCTTGGAAAGTGTGCGCGATTATTCGGATATACAGCATATGGTTTTACGAAGGCAAGCGATGCGTTGAGATGGTACAGACAAAATTCAAGGCGGGTAAATGTGGTGTGTCTCGATATGAAAATGCCAGAGATGAGCGGACATCAGTGTTTTCGAGAGATTCGAAAAATCAATTCAACTCAGCGAACCGTACTCATGTCCGGATTTACCGATAAGACCGGAGTTACGGAGATGCTTAAAGAGGGTGCGGAATACTTCTTTGAGAAGCCTTTTGAGATAGAAGGGTTTTTCGGCTGGATTGATTCTGCATTAGAAAATGAGCCTCGGGGTGACGGTGAGCGAACAGTGAGAACTATTCAAGGCAAAGCGCCTAAGCGTATGAATAAGCCAGCTGCTTAATCCCTGTCTTGATATGTCTGGGGAACTGCCTCGATAACCTGCTTTCAATGGCTGGAGAACTTGAAAGAAAGATACTATAGTATTGGCTCAAAACGCAGTTTCGGTTGAGGGCAATTCATAATGGTCAATCTCGTAAAGCAAGACTTAGCAGCAGCCATCTTGCAGGTGATACGTGCTGAATTCGGGATAGCACCGCTCACTGAAGATGAGGTTGAGAGTGTACTTGAAGTGCCGCCGAGCCTGGCGCTGGGTCATTACGCGCTCCCATGTTTTATCCTGTCAAAGCATCTGAAGAAAAAGCCCGTTGAGGTAGCAGCTCAACTTATGGCAGCACTATCTCAAAGTGAGCTCCTCTCTCGGATCGAGCAAAAGGGTCCATATCTCAACTTCTTTATCTCATCAAAATATTTGGGAGAGAGGATTCTGAGTCTTCTTGCAGAGAAGCAGATTCCTGGAACTCTTCCTGGGCCATTCCAGCGGTGTATGGTGGAGTATTCTCAGCCAAATACTCATAAAGAGCTACATGTAGGGCATATGCGAACTGCGTGTCTGGGGAATGCTGTTTGTAAGATCCTTTCTGCTGCTGGGCATGATGTCGTCTCTGCGACGTATCCGGGCGATGTCGGCACGCATGTCGCAAAATGCTTGTGGTACCTCAAGAAGTTTCAGCCAGAAATTTCCCCTGATGAAGACCGAGGAACATGGCTAGGGCGCATGTACTCGTCGGCGAATAACCTATTGGAAGACCAGAAGGGGACTGATCAAGAAGAGGAGAATCGAAGAGAGCTCACCGCGATTCTCAAGGAATTACACGCAAGAAATGGTGAGTACTATGAACTCTGGAAAGAGACGCGAGAATGGTCGCTTACTCTCATGCAGAAAGCCTATAGCTGGCTCGATATCTCTTTTGATCGGTGGTTTTTCGAGTCAGAGGTCGATGAGCCAAGTCTCGCGTATGCTCGAGAGTTGTATAACCAGGGGCTTCTTGTCGAAGATGACGGCGCCATCGGGATGGATCTCACAGAAGATGGCCTTGGATTTTGTCTTCTTATTAAATCTGATGGGAATGGGCTGTACTCGACGAAAGATGTTCTCTTGGCGAAGCGGAAGTTTGAAGAGTTTGGGATAGAGAGAAATATCTATGTTGTTGACGTACGACAAGCTTTTCACTTCCAACAAGTATTCAAAGTTCTTGAGCGAATAGGATATGAGCATGCGAAGGACTGCTATCATCTTGCGTACGGGTATGTCGAGTTGCCAGATGGTGCGATGAGTTCGCGAAAGGGGAATATTATTCCGCTCGTGGCTTTGATTGAGAACATGGAGTCGACAATCAAGGATAAGTATTTAAGTCGGTATGAAGAGTTGTCTGGTGAAAAGAAGAAGGAAATTGCGAGAATTATTGCAAACGGTGCGATCAAATATGGAATGCTGAAGTTTGATAACAACAAGAGT
>RFPC01000056.1 GCA_009926305.1 bacterium | reverse complement strand
TGCAGTTCTTGGCATTGGCGTGTCGGACAAGAGCGACATCTCTCCGACATAGTGCCCAACGGAAAGATAGGTAAATGTCACATCTTCACCACTTGCACTCCGTCGTGAGACTTTGACAGAACCTTTTCGAATGACGTAGAGACAATCTCCAACGTCTCCTTCCTGAGCCAGGGGTTCTCCCTTCTTAAAGCTCTGCAGCACAGCACTCTTGACTACTTGGTCAAGAAAAGAGGCATCTATTTCAGGAAAGACTGCCGACTCTAATATATTTTTTATAAAACGCTCATCAAGGAGTCGTTTTACCTCTTCAACGGAGTTATTCAGCTTCAACATTTGATTGCGAGGAGTTTCAATGAGAATCGCCTCCCTTCCAGCACGTACCGTTGCGGAGCGACGCCTTCCGGACAGGAGTCCCATCTCGCCAAAAAACTCTCCCACAGGGACAGTAATCGAGCGCCCATCCTCTAACTCAATGTGAGCACTTCCCCGAACCACGCTCCAGAAACTATCCGTATAATCATTTTTTCTAAAGAGCACCTCCCCCTCTTCTGGGCAGTGCACGGTAGAATCAATGATACATTCTCGAAACTGTGGTTCGCTTAAAAGACCGAACAGCGGAACACTGTCACGCACAAATGTGAGATTCGAGTTCGCGTCTTGTGATAACCGTTGATTTAAGGGAGCAAGCGTTTCTTCAATCAAGACTTGATCCGCAGGAACTACAGGATTCCCCAAGAGATGTTCAATCACTTCATGACCCTGATTGATTGCTTGTTTGATGAGGGGGTATCCGATCAGCGCACCGACCACAAATAAACCAGATACATTCGATTCATAACGCTCAGAAACAACGGGAACCGCGTTCGGATCGCTGTTCGGGAATTCTATCCCACAAGACTCTACGAAGCGGCGAGGCAAAATAGCGCCGATCCTCACAATGACCTGTGATGCCTTAATCGCCATCTCTCCTTCAGGACCATCGACGAAGGTGACTCCTTCCTCGATTCGATTGAGGTTTGACCACACCACGTGTTCAATTTTCTTATCTTGAATAGCTCTTGTCAGCGCCGCAGCATTCGCATCTTTCGCACGCGGGAATGTGTCCTCACGATTTAAAATAGCGACCCTGTTCTTACTCGCAAGAGCAAGTGCATTTTCGATCGCTGCATCACCCACTCCCACAACAAGTATATCTTCATCCTCGAATGCGTCAGGGTCAGACAAAGTATAGGACACGTGAGGCAAGTCTTCGCCTACCACTCCTGGTTTTCTCGGGGTTCCCTGGCACCCGATTGCGAGGACTACAGAAGTAGCAGTCACCTCTCCAGCAGAAGAAGAAATTCGGAAGATCTCTCCTTCTTTGACGATAGCCCTTACTTCTGCTTTCCGTACATTTACCGCAAGATCGTTGAGCGACTTATTCCAGCTCGCCAAAATCTCTTCTCGGGTTGCCGCTTGAAATTCGATACATGCTCGCAAGGGAAGCTTCCCCGGCTCCGCCATTACATGCTTCCGTAACTGATAATCAAAAATTGTATTCGCGACCTCATTCTTCTCGAAGAGAATGTGAGATAATTTCTGGTTCGCGGCGTTAGCAGCTGCTCCTAAACCACCAGGACCGGAGCCAACAATTGCTACGTCATAGTGTTCCGACATGAACCCTCAAAATCCAGAAAGAAAATTAGTATTTTGAAGATGATAGGAGGAGTTGTCTTATGAGGCAACGAGAGAAAAGATCCAATTCAGCAAAGAGGAAACTCCTAGAGCAATCAGGACTCGCCTCTCTCTGGGCTGATCCGAGTTTTGATTGCTTCTATGATTTCAATGGCCTGTTCATCGTACAGATAAGTATCAGGCACCATGGGGTCATGCCTCGATGTATAAATCGCTCTCAGCCGTGAAAATACTTCAGACTCCGAGTCACCATGACTCAGTGCACTGACTCGATCTACGCGCACGGCATGATCTCCTAGCTCAACTTCCCAAATCAAACCTAAGGCCTCTTCGCCTCGGCTCGGACGGTCTATGACTTTGACTCGGAGGTCCGAAGAATCACAGTCACGGACCTCCTCCACGATTTTCAACGTCTCTGCTGTGCGGTGTACCTGACATGTCAGGCGAATTGACTCAAATCCATCTCTGGATAGATCGCTAAGCAAACGCTGTTCTAGCGCATGGGTGAACTGCGGTTTCAGCTCCATCAAATGATGCCCTCCTTCCCTTGCATCCGCCTCGAGCGTTACAAAGGAGCGCAACTCTTGGCCCTCAAGACTATTTGACTGGTGGATACCTATCTTGCTGTTCCCGAGCAGAAACGAGACATCGGCGCTGCCAAACCCCTCCCTTGACGATTGCCAATAAAGATCCAGATTTGGAATCTCCTCCAAATTGAGCTCCGACAAATGATCCACAAATAACTGAGCTGTTCTCTCCGAAATCCAATTTGAGATGTTTTCTTGATGTTGATCTACTCTCTCTGCAACGTATTCTGCCACTTCTCCGTAGAGAATCGGCAACTCACTCCCGTTGTTCGCATTAGAAGAAGGAGTGTTTGCATCAGAAGAAAGCATCGTGATTGATATTTCAACTTCCTTGTCTGTCTTATTAAGGGTCGTATTTTTTTCAAATCGAAGTATTCCCGAGAAAAGTTTACTGGCATCAACTTCAATAACAGCTCCTTGAAAGACAACATCAGATCTCTCATATCCTTGAGGAAATAGATCTATTTTTAAAATTTTTCCATTTCCACCGATAACTGCATCTCCAAAAAGCTCTTGCACTGGCGCTCTCCGTGCCATGGCAGCATCCAGGAATGCTTCCACAGAATCTATCGCCTGAGCATACATAGCTTGCTCTACATGGTCAGGGGCCTCTTCTTTGAAGTATTGAGAGCTTGATTCTTGTTCCAAATCACTAGCTCCATCCTGCTCATTCCGATATCCAGACGGTAGACTGAGTGAATCCTCATCGCCTCGTGAAAGATTTTCCTCGTTTGGCTCTTGATTAGGTGAGTCGTCTTCAATATGTTGCATAACGGCATTTGGGGGCGGAAAATAATGGTGTTTTATCATAGTAAACTAGAAAAGCTTACTTCGGGCAAGCCGTGGGAATCTACACTCTCTTCTCCTGAAACAATCTGTCTCAATTTTTCGGTTCAGTATCCTAATTACCTGAAAAGAGCCGAGGTTCTCTGCACTCAGGAGTTCCTACTGTAATGGAGACCCCTCTCTCGAATCAATTCGACGATCACCAATCCTCTCCAGACGATGATGCTCTCAAACCGCTCGAGATTGCTCCTTTGATGGAATCGAGCCGCAAAAGTGAACAACCACTCCTAGCTTCACACCTTGAGAACGAGTTTCTCAGCGCTATTATCGAGCGGTCCTCCCAAACGAAATCCTTTGATACTGAACGCTTCCATCATATCACTGGCCTGATTCCTAGCAGACTCTGTCAGAAAATATTCGCTAACGACTGCTCTCCAGATCATACGCACCCGGAAATCATGGGAGCCTCTAAAACTATCATCAACAACCTGAATCAAGATCCTTTCAAGACGCTCTCTGTACTAACGAGCACAGCCTCATACATTCGGATTCCTAAAATTCAAAAAGACCTTGTCACCATTATCGTTGACGGACGAAACAAGCTTTTACAACTTGCAAAAGAAGTGCGAGCTACGCCGATCCAAGCTCAACAATTTGCGGCTATTGCAAGACTGCAGGCTGAACACGACGATGTCCCAAGTGCCATCTCCTCTTGTGAAAAAGCAGTGCAATACTATCAGGCAAGTCAACAACAAGAAAAAAGCGAGCAGATCAAAACGACTCGTTATAAAATCTTCGAGCTCGCTCAGCATACGAATCTTGCAGATTATTTTTACCAATTAGCTGAGGATGACGTAGCCCTCCGCTGTCTGGAAGATTGTCAACGACTCGCATCGGACCTCTCAAAAACTCCGATGCCACTGGACCAAGAGCTTCATTTCGGCAAAACGTGGATTCGATATGTCCAATTGAACGGATTGATTGTAGGCTCACCAAACTGGGCTTCAGAACTCTCGGCAGCATATAATTCTGTTATCACTCGTGGAGAACAAGACCTCACACTCTTCCCAAAAGGCTCAGCTCAGCGAGCAGAACACCTATCTGAACTCGGCAAATCTTACAAGTCATATATTACGCACCTCCTCAAGACCGATGATTTGAACTCAGCCCTAAAAGCAAGTGAGCGTGCGGAATTAATTCTTGAGGAGTCTGGCGATCTTATTGGACTTGCAACTATTCATGGAAGACTCGGTCATGGCTATCGCAAGATAGGATACCATAAAGAAGCATTCGATTTTCATGAACGTGCAGCGCAGTTTTGTCAGGACGCTTTGCCCAACCTCAGTGGACTATTAAAATTGCGTTTTTCGATACATGCAGCGATTCAACAAGCTCATGCCGCTCAAAGCGCCGCCGTTATGAGGAAAAGGCAAAGGAGTTGGGACAGAAAGACCGATACAGCATCTCAAAAAGCGATAGAGAAAATCTCAGCTGCAATTCCCATGTGCATCGATGATTATCAGAAAAATCTTCTGGGCGTATCATTGGGAATTAGATACGAAGATCTGGCCGTGCTCGCTTCCGATAGGCAGGACTGGAGCCTTCAAAGGAACATGAGCAAATTAGCAGTCCAATTTCTGAGTGGAACTGAAGACTGCACTTCTATTCCTAGAGAGATGAGAGCAACAGCAGCTTTCCATCTTGCTTGGAGTATTCACTTGTACGAAACATCTCAGTTTAAAGGCAATACCGATAGAATCAGTGTAGAAACTCACTTGAGAATGGCTTCGCTCTTCGAGAAAGTCGGAACTATCGGAACTAACGTGAGTCGAATCAGAAGTGCCTCCAGACTTGCTCAAAAAAGCTTAAACCTCGGAGCAAGAAAACTTTATGAGTCTGGGGAGCCTGAAAAGGCTATCAATGTGCTATCGCATGCCATCTCCCTAGCCTTAAAGGACAAAGAATATGCCGGCGCCGGTTTTTCTCTCACGTATCTTGCCGACTACTATGATTCCTGTGATCAGCCCGAACTGTCTCAACGCTATCGAAGAAGTGCAGCCAAGATTTTAGAAATGGCTGCCATGGCAAAGACTCATCACCCAGCAGAAAGAAAACTACTACGAACTGCGTTAGGACAGATTGCAACAGCCTCACGAACCCTTGAGAACAAACTCGATTCATGGAGAGAAGCTGGTATCTGCTGGGAAGAGGGGAATAGAATATTTCGCCGACTAGAGGATCTCTAACGACTAGGTAGCAATCATCAATGATGCTCATACCCAATACGAAGTGGGACAAGAGAATTATTTGTGGAGAGGCATAGATTACATCTTGCGTTGCTGGTCGGCTTTTTCAGACAATACTCCTGAGGTTCACCAACATTATTCGCATGATTATTGATCGGTACATGCGGTCGAAACTCAGATTGCGCAAGGCTCAGTCTTTATGCTTCAACTACCATATCTGATTGCATTATTATCTCTTCTCTTGACTCTTGCTCCCTCTCGGATCAACGCAGAAGAGACCAAATACCTCGGCGTAGCCACCTGTGCGTCCTCGAGTTGTCATGGGGCTACCTCCCCTCGAAAAACAACCAACGTACTGCAGAATGAATTTTCGACTTGGCACAGACACGGGCAACATAGCAAAGCATGGAAAGTTCTCCTGGAAGATGACGCCCAAAAAATTGCCAAACACTTGGATATACAACACCCTGAGAGAGAGCCTCTCTGCTTAGAGTGTCACACCACGTATGTTCCCCAAGGCATGCACGGTGAAAAGTTCACTTATGAAGATGGAGTAGGATGTGAGTCCTGTCATGGAGCCGCAAGTAAGTGGATTCGCTCTCATGTAGAGGCGGGAACAACTCACGCAGAGAATGTAAATCAGGGACTCAAGGACCTGACCGACCTCAAGGCTCGCTCACAACTCTGCCTCTCTTGCCATTACGGAACAGAAGATAAGATTGTGAATCATCGCCTCATAGGAGCAGGACATCCCCGCCTTACTTTCGAGCTGGACACCTTCAGTATGATTCAACCGCAACACTGGGAATTGGATGAAGACTACAAGGAAAGGAAGGGTGACTATGTCGCGGCAAAGGCTTGGCTCATCGGACAGACAATTCTTAGCTCTGAACAACTAAAGGCATTAATCTCCCCCATTCGCTCAAAAAATGGTATCTGGCCAGAGCTTTCACTCTTTACCTGTGAATCATGCCACCATAGCCTAAAAGAAGATCGATGGAAGTTTAGAGATTTTGGTCAGCGGGCTGGTGAACTCAGACTTAACGTCTCCTCACTTACCCTTATTTCGACCGTGCTTCGAGTAATCGATCAGGATGCCGCCACTCATGTAGATGCTCTCCTTGAAACGCTCCACGAGGAGTACAAGGCTGGTTCTGGTGAAAATACCCTCAAACAACTCCAAACGTTAATGATTGAGAGAGTTCTTAAAAAGGTAAATGCTATTGAATACAACGATGAATTGTTAGAGAAACTCTTTCGGGAGGTTACACACTTTTCTACCCGGCCCCATTTTCAATACGAAGAGGCGGAACAGATTTTAATGGGACTTTCAAGTTTAGTGGCCTCATCAAAACGTTTAGAACGACAGTACGGGGAATCCCTGGAAGATCTTTACACGGCACTGCAAGATGATGAAGCCCACAATGCTGAAGCATTTACGAAAGCTGCCTCAAAGCTCTACAGGGAGCTTTCCGATTAAACATCTGACCGCATATAGACAGGTTGTATCAGAATTCCTAGTGAGGAAAATATTACTTCCTGACGAAAAAACACGAGCAGGACCTTCAATGTATGTTACCCTATTCCTCATATGACCTCACCAGCACATGAACCAGAGAAGAGTGGCCGTCAGTCACGTATTCCGTCTCTCGCGGAATATGATTTTCAACCCCTATCGCGCCACGACAAAGCTCGCGTGGATAGCGATGCCCGTGATCAAAATGGCAGTAGTCTCTCTTCTCAAGAAAGCACCTCTGAAATCACCTTGCGACCACATCCAAGCATATCCCCTCTTATAAACACATTCTCTCCTTCCCCTCACATCGAACGCATTAGTAATGCTCTTCGTAAAGAGATTGGGATTTCTTGTCCAAACATTCTCGTGAAAGGCGACCATCGCACCAATCATGAGAGAAAGATTTATTCGGCACTCACAAAAAAAATGAAACGCATGAATAAAGATGAACGTCTTCAGGTCGCTAATTATTTAAGCTCTCTGGTTGATCTTCAAAGAGAATACTCTGGTAGTACTCAGTTCAGCCTAAGCCTCAGGACCACCATCCCAAGTAGTCGGAATGAAGCATTTCCAGGTGAGGGATTTCATTTAGATGTTCGAGGCAAGAGGCTACTCTCTACCTTAGTAGGTCCTGGTATGGAATGGGTACTTCCCGAGGAAGTATACTCAGATAAACTCAACTTGATTATGAATGGGAAAAGCTGCTCTCAACTTCTCCGGCAAGGAGCCGAACTAAAACAAGTTCGAGAGACTGATGTGGTCTTGTTTGAAGGCAATCGCGTTCCGCACAGGCCACCGAAAACAGACCAGCTCAGACTCCTCTGTGTCATAGACAGCCCTTAGCAGATAGAAAATTAGTAACAACAGCGCATTAAGGGGTATAGGACCCGCAAAGCTCCTCGCGCAGGACTGAAGAATAGCAAAACATTTCCTTAAGGATACGATCTCCCATAAAATTCCTGTGCTGTACAAAAGTGAAAAATAGTTTCAAAACCAAAGAGGGTGATGGTTCCAGATTCCTATAATCATATCGAGCATAACCCTTACTTACTCAATATCGATTGCCATTTCCCTTCGGGTCTTATTAGGTATAGAGAAGAACGAAAGATTAAATTTTACTAAAGAGCTACCAGGAAAAACCAGCAAATGTTTGAAGATCCCCTGCACCATTTTTATAATAACGAGTGGGACCAAAAACCAGCCTCCAATGTAAATGATGCATATAAGAACTTTTTGGTCAGTAGACGCGAGGGTATCAAAAGTTTTTCTGGAGAAGCATCGTTTATCGGCAAGGAGGGCATTGCAAAGAGCGTCATAACCTCGCTTGCAGACCACCTCGCACACCTCTTCCCAGAGGAAATTCTCTTGTCTCATCAGGTGCGCGTCATAAACCCGCACAGACAAAGTGTCATTACCACCAAAAATGGAAAAGACGTTGTGAGAAGCTCATATACTGCAATGCTCGAGATTTACAAGCCAGGAAAAGAGCAGGCTTATGTTTTGATGCCCAGCGATAAGACCTTTTTCACTTTCAGAAATTCAGTTGCACACTTCCTTCACTTTCTTGATGCTGATGCTCAAGTCTCTTCTGGAAAGGATTCTTTTTTCCACTGGTCTATACTACCAGTACTTTCTCCAATAGCATTTCAAGAAGCAAAGACAAACTTTCAAGGACTAAAAAACTCGGGCGACCACTATCTTGGTCACTACTTAAGAGAGAGAATGCGAGACCTGCTCAACTATGAGAGTGTCGAAGATAAAAGAATTGACGACAGATGCCAGATCACAAAAAAAATAGATGGCTCTCTGGCAATGCGCTTTGATAACAAAGATATCAAGAACTTCTCACTTGTTCTCAATCCCAGACTGTTATCTCTCAGCGCAAAGATTCCTTCCTCTCTTATCGCTGATATAGAACGCGGACGAGATTCAAACAACGAGCTCTAACTAACGAGCGCGAAATTTCTCTGATAGCACCCTTGAACGAAAATATAAGGCGCTCCGCCGTCTTTCAGGAGGACTCCAGTGAACGAGAGGCTCTCCATCCAATGTATGCTCACACTTGATATAGAAAAAGTTCCCTCCCTTTCCCCTGTAAATGGGCAGTCCCGACAACTCAGTTTCAGGATCCTCCGCCTGAAAGAGCGCCTTTCTATCGAATAATGTACTCTCATGATCAGGAACATGTAGTGCATCATCATTGGTATTTGGATACCACATTGCTCTCTCAATTGAATCATAGTCCGTGTGTGCCGGATGGCCCGTTTGCTGACTCGAGGTGATACTCATGAGCAGTCCCAGATGAACCCTGTGTATCTGCCCTGGATACCTGTCTTGAAGCGGAGCGATGAGTTCCGTCAGAGCTTCTTTAAGCGCAGTTTCTTCTTCTCTGCTGATTGAAACTTCTCTAAAGAACGAACCGTTGAGGGTTGGATTTGCAAGTTTTGGATAGAAAGTACAGGAAAAAAAGTCTCTGGGCTCTCCATGCTCAAATCCACCATTGTTTCTGCCAACGCGTTCACGTAAAGGTCTGTCTAACTTATTGATCAATGAGACAAGATGGCTTGAGGAAACAAAGGGGCGCTCAACGAGGTTTACTTCCCTCATATTCAAGCTCTGAACGGTTTCTTCTTGAGAGTAAGCTCTCCTTACATGTGAAAAAAGTGGCTGCTCAACAGGCGGCAAACTTGAGCAAGAGATAGCAAGATTCTCTATAGGACAGCCCGTGTCTTTAGAACGAGATAGCATAAGCGGTTTCCTTACTGCCCCCTTATCAAATAGTAAACAGTATCGAACACCTACTCAAAATTTTTGCTTCTTTCATCTCGTGAATACCTGTACCTCTCCATATTCAGAACATAATAGACAACTTAGAGAGGATTCAAGGTAAATTGTGGCTTACCCTAAAAAGAACAATTTGCTGATGCGCCCGATATCTGTTGTATAATTCAGGCGCCTCGTGAATTCAGGCGCCTCGTGAATTCAGGCACCTCGCAGTGCAGCAGGCTGAAATACCTTAAGAAAAGGATTGTGAAGGACTCCTATGACACCCCAACTGCAGATTATTGATCATCCCCTTATTCAACATAAGTTATCATTAATGAGAGATAAAGATACGAGCTCTGGCGACTTTCGAAAACTGTTGCGAGAGATCAGTTATCTTATGGCATTTGAGGTTACAAGAGACTTCCCGATTTCCCATCAAAGAATTCAAACGCCGCTCACAGAGATGAAGGCTCCTTTTATCGAAGGGAAAAAGTTAGCCCTGATCGCAATTTTACGAGCTGGGCTTGGCTTCTTGGATGGGATGCTAGAACTCATTCCCTCTGCCCGGGTGGGTCATATTGGGCTGTTTCGAGATCCAGAATCACTAGAAGCCGTGGAGTATTACTTTAAGGTACCGAATGCCTTAGAAGAGCGAGATTGCATCGTCGTTGATCCGATGTTAGCAACCGGGCACTCGGCATGTGCCGCACTTGATCGGATTAAGCCTCTGCGGCCGCGCTCTCTCAAGTTTATGAGTTTGGTCTCAGCTCCAGAGGGTGTGAAAGAACTCCATCAGCATCATCCAGATGTTCCCATATATACAGCAGCACTTGATGACGCATTAAATGATCACAAATATATTCTCCCGGGTTTAGGAGACGCAGGAGACCGTCTATTTGGAACGAAATAACCGTGGCAGGGCGTAATTGTACGCACAGTTATAAGACAATTTCTGAAAGCTAGCCTTCTGACCCCTTAAGCGCTTCATACCCACCAATAATATTGATGGGATGCAGCCCCTCTTTTTCTAAAAGCGCGCAAGAATATGCTGATCGCACTCCTGAACGACAGTGAATGTAGATATCTTGCTCCGATGGAAGATTCTGGAGGAACTTCGGCAAGAGAAGGTGTGGATAGTTCACTGCTCCCGCAAGTGCCCCCTGCTCATGCTCAACATGGCTCCGCACATCAAGAACAAAGATGCTATCTTTCTGGTACTGTCTCAGGAAATCTGTTGGCTGAATCTCTTGAGTAGAGGCAAGAATCTCTGCTGAGCAGTTCGCAATATCATCGAAGAGAATATAGCCAGAGACCCGGTCAAGCCCAATTCGTCTTAACGCACTGACGGCTGCATGAAATTCTGTTATTGCCTCGACTACCAAGACTATTTCTTCCTCAGGAGAGACATACGAACCTGCAAGTGACAGAAAGGACGCTCCGAGAGGAACAAAGAGCGCCCCAGTAATATGGCTTGCTTTGAAAGCATTCCATGCGCGGGTATCAAGTACAGAAAAATTCTGTATCTCCTCTGCCGTCAGTTTACTAACAGAAAGCGGTTCTTCGGGAAGAGGTTTTTCAGGTAAGAGAGGAACTCCGTCTCTATTTTGCACCTTCATGCGAGCGAAGTAGAGTGGTGGTTCAGGTTGCCCCTCAAGCACATACGCCAAAAAACGATCTTGTTCTGAAGTAAGTTTGAGTCCTGGATTAAAGCGTCTCTCGTACCCGACGGTACTCTGCGGCACTGCGCCAAGTGCCTTTCCACAAGCACTTCCCGCACCATGCGCAGGCCATACCTGTAGGTAATCTGGAAGATCAAGAAAGTTCACTGAGGACTCAAGGAGGCTTCGCGCTGAAGGCTCCTTCTGTGCGGCGATTCCAGCAGCAACCTCAAGTAAATCGGGTCGACCAAGGTCTCCAACGAAGACGAAGTCTCCGGAGAGAATGCCCATTGGCTCAGAAGCTCCGCCTCCCTCATCAGTTACAAGGAAACTAATATGCTCTGGTGTGTGTCCAGGGGTATGGCGGACATCGAATCGAATATTTCCGATATGAAAGCAATCGCCATCTCTTAAGAGCGTATGACGATAGGGAGCAGTATGGCTCTGCCTCGAATGAAGCCACCCATATTTCCAGTCCTGATCACCCTCATCAGAGAGATAAAGCATAACATCATCATGCTCTGCAAATTCTCTCGCTCCTGAAAGAAAGTCTGCGTGAATATGTGTTTCGGCTACTGCAACAATTTGTAACCCCTCTGCTGCTGCGACTTCTCGATACCTGTCAACATCACGCTCAGGATCAATAACAATTGCCTCCCCACTCTTTTGACAACCAACCAAATATGCAGCCTGTGCTAACGAGGTGTCATAGATCTGTCGAAAAAACATATTCTTTTCCTTTTCACTCCTGTTGTGAACGCACTATGCTTAAGAGCTTACTGAAGAATGTCCATGTGCTCAATCAGCTTTGCCATGGGGAACCTTTTGGTTCGATATGTCGCGGACGGCCTCGATAATCGAGTCTGAAGCAGTATAGATAAAATTATGCCCAACGTTCTCCACATACCGGATTTCACCTCGTGGCAGAGCCTCAGAGAGTGGCCCACCATGTATCTGAGGTGGTACCACCGTATCATTGGGACTCGAGAGTATAATGGTTGGAGATTCAATACGAGGATAGTGAATCGACTGCTTCTTTAGAGCCTCGCGTAACTCCATAGTATCTCGTGCAGCCATCTGAAATGCTGCTGGCTGAAGAGCAAGTGGAAAAACATGCTTTATAAATGGCTGAGGCAATGGGGATGGCGAAAAGACAGCCTCTGCCACTGATTTCCCAAACACTTTCCCAAGCGGAACGAATACCGTCCTCAAATAGAACTCTGAAAGGACATACGATGAGACAAACCAGTCACTCGGAGAGGTAGCAAACCTTCCTGGCCAGGGATATGCAGCTGGAGCAAGCAACACCATACCCCGCACTTTCTCGGGATAACGAAGCGCATAGCTTAAAGCAATCGCTCCACCCCAGGAATGGGCTAAAAGAATCGCAGGTTCTGTTAACTCCTCTGTGTTGAGGAGCTCGTTTAAGTGCTCTGAAAAGTCATCAGGAGACCACGACCAGTATCCATCTCTCTCTAGGGAGTGTCCCGATCCGGGCCGATCATAGGCAAAGAGTGCAAACTGCTCTTCCAGCTTTTGTTTCAAGGGCGAGTAAATAATGTCATTTGCAGAACCCAACTTGCCGTGGATGTACACAAGTGCTTGTTTCTCTGCCGCCTGATTGTGATAACGAAATGTCAGAGCACGTTCAGTCTCTACTTGCGCAAAGCTCTTGCCCTTAGGGGGAGTTAGCGATAGTTGATACATACCGCTATAAAAAACGCTCGTTGCGAGTAATAATACAAGAATGGTTTGTAGTGAGAAATGCACCCGCACAGGTCCTTCTTACTCTGAACGCACGAACTCCGCGGAAAACGAGACCGCCTTGGTCAGAGGAGACACATGCTTTCTTACTGAGATGGCAACCGCTTCAAGCTTTTCATGAGCTTCAAGTAATCCTTTGCCAATCGTAGCAGAGAGATGCTCTAACAGGTGAAAATCTTTCCCAGCGGTAATCCCTTGTATACGTTCTATGACAGCCATATAGTCAATGGTATCGGAAAGGCTATCACTCTCCATACTTTTTCCATCCGTCAAAGATAGAACAAGATCAAAAATTAAAATCTGAGGAAATGCTCGCTCTTCTTCCGTACACCCGATACGAATAGGAACTTGTAGCTCTTCTATCATTATTTCCATAAATTGATTTCCTTCACATCGAAAATATTGGCAGTAATAATCGGCTCTGCTCAATGCCGGAGAGTAAAGTCTAGTGTGTCTTGTACTTTATCTCAAGCAATGTGACGTTCAAAAGCTCATATAGCTGCCTGTCAGTATGTTGTATATCTGTGGGCGCTCAAATCCTTGCTCCTGTAAGCGATCAAATAGATACGATATCCCGGGGGAAAAGTGGTTGAGTTCATCTCTTCGATAAGAGCTAATAGCAAGTAATGGCTTCTTTCCACAGGCCTTTGCTGCCGCAAGAAAACGAAAGGGCTGCGTTTCTTCTATATTCTCTCGATCTTTTCGATGAATAGCTTGCAGACTCTGCTTAACCTCAATAACACAAGGCTTTCCATCTGGAGCAATTCCAGTCATGTCAAACTCAAAGTATGGGCGTTCATGAACTTGGCTTATAGCCTCTATCTTAAAACCCTTGTTTTGAAGCTCTAGCACACTACGTGCTTCTACTACAAAACCTACCAAACTCTGCGTTGCATCGCCGCGCCGCTCTCTTTCCCATACTGTATGCGCCGCACGTACGTGTTGATCTACGCCTTGAATGCCATCCTCACATATCGTGCTTAAGTCACCCAACCATTGCAACATCCTGCGCGGTTCTAAATTTCTGGTCGGGCTGTTGATCAAATCTCTCAATTGAGAGATATCAGCCCTTGCTGAGCACACCGTGCGCGCATCCTCACAAGCACTACTGAGTTTACGTCGCACATCTGGTTCCTCCGAAATCACATCACCGACTGCCAACAGAAATTCTTCCATTTTACGTCTCTGTTCGGGACGCGCCTCTTTCATCTGAGCCTGCATGATGTCGTTCACTGTTCTCTGAATATGTGGTTTGACCGAGCGAGAATCCTGCAGGCGCCTTTGTAGCACGTTAGTCATTTCTTTCAGATTCAGCACTCCATTACACTCTTGATAAACTCCCTTTTTCACTTCTTCTACTACTCCCGCCACAACATTTTGTTGCGTATTCTTGATATTTAAAATTCGTGCCTCTTGAATCTTCAGACCCTTTCGAGCAAGAAAGGCGAGGTTTCCAAGATGGCTGACTATATCCCATCCATCTTGAGCCCGCTGTTTTACTTCTCTTTCAAAGTGTTGCTGATTATCCCAATACCTCGCGAGCTCTCTTACATGCTTATCAAGAGACTCGATATCACGATTTGGAAGCGGGATGGTGGAACGTTTATAATTTTCTAGAAATCGTATGGTTGCAGGATGCATATCTGCCAAGATATCTGATACCGCTTTCAATCGCTCTCCAGACTCAGAGCTCAATGTCCCCTCAAGTTCCAGATACTCAAGAGTAGGATAGCCAGAAAGTCCAGAATACGGCCTTTGCTCAAAAGAGTGTATCAGGCGACAAAGCTCTGATTCTTTTTTAAAAGTAAGGCTGGAGGGATTATCTTGTAACACCTTACACTGCGTAACTAACTCGATACACCGAGCGAGTATCTCCTTATGTTCATCAGTGAGATCCGCTACTAGCGCTCTTTCACCTTGAGTGAGGGACTGCTGGCCTCTCATTTTGATACCAAGGTCGGCCAAATCACGATACGAAGCCGTTTCCCCCTTAAAGAATCCACCGAGTGCTTGCTCAAGCGCGGTAGGTTCTACCTTCAGTAACGCAGACTCCTCTGGCGCTTTTCTAAAATCTACTATTTCCTCTTCTTGTGGAGGCTCTGACCGTTCTGAGAACGGCTGAAGACGAAAAATTGAGTCACCAGGATAGTTCTCATCCCTTTGAAACTGATAGTACACCTCACGCGCTAATTTTCGATACACCCACCGATAGTCACTTCCTAATCGACTATCAACTTCTAATTCAGGATTCTTATTGGTAAGACTTTCAAACGTTCGGAGTCGAGCAAACACTTCATCACGATAACATTCAGCCATCGCTTCCTGGTTGCCTGCATATAAACCTCCAAAGCGAGCCTCACGCTGAAGATATATCGGATCAGAATCAGGATGCGGTTGGCCGTACCCGCAGCATAACCACTCTGATACAAGTGGTTATGCAGGCTGATAATGTCCACCTTGCGGATCCTGCTCATCCTGTGATTGCCAAGCTCGGGGAGAACGTGGTTCTTGAGCAAGCTTGCATCGCAAACCCAACTGCGCTTTCGCGCTTTCGCATGTGGCATGTATTGTTCGAGCACAAAATCAGCAAAGCTCGGCACATCCTTGGGCCGGTCCCGCTCGAGTTTTGGGTCACCGCCATCGTCGACAATATATTTCATCT
>RFPC01000055.1 GCA_009926305.1 bacterium | reverse complement strand
CAACTGGTGAATATGGTCAATTGAACCAAGAAGTCATTCATCTTCATTTTGGGAAAGATTCTAGAGTTGGTAGTTCATCACAGGAAGCAGTGGTGCCTTACTTTCACCTTAATGAACAGGATCTTTTTGCGATGTTCTGTCCGACAGGAGCCTCTCAAGCTCCAAAATTGCGAGCTGCAATAAAATCGTTAAAGCTTGTTGCATTAAGTAGCTCAGTTGGTATCGAAGGAACGCTCATTAAGGCGCATAGGTCAAAGATTTCGTATGAACGCGCACTCAGTAAGTATCGAAAAGAAATTGAGTCGCCTTATGCGATATTTGACATTCATATGCTTCCCCAACAAATTGAGAATGAGTGTGTCGAGCAGCAGCGAAGCAGCTCTGAGACTGATGTGTGGGGCGGAACGAATGCTATTGATCTTGGTAGCTGTATGCCGCTTATCAGCCGAATCCATGATATGTTGGAAGCTCCATTCATGGCGCCAATTTTAAGACCAAAGAGGCTACCTTCAGTTTTTGAGAAGTTGCATGATTTTATTCGAGGAGATGATTATCGAATTCTTCGTATTGATATGAGCAACCTTTCCTCGGGTTACAACGTGCGTCGTATTATAGCCAACGCGCTTGGCAGGCATATTTTTGAACTTGGACAAGCGGGTTGTTTTTATAAAAAGCCAATGTTGATGGTGGTTGATGAAGCACATCAACTCTTTTCTGAAAAATATGATGCTTCAACAGAATTTCAGCTCAATATGTTTGACCTTATTGCGAAAGAGGGAAGAAAATATGCCATTAATCTCTGCATGGCAACGCAGCGGCCGAGAGATATTCCAGATGATATTCTTAGTCAGATGGGAACGCTGATAGTACATCGACTTATTAATGATAGTGATCGGGCCGTCATAGAAAGAGCTTCTACAGAAGTTGATGAGTCTTCGCTGAGATTTATTCCAAGCCTTGGTCCTGGAGAGGCGATTATTTCTGGAGTAGACTTTCCGCTCCCTCTCAGGGTGCGCATCGAACCGCCTACAGCGAAACCAGCATCTGCCGGCGCAGATTATCAGAAGTTCTGGTCGAAATAATGGTATGAGTATTACAAATTGAGGGAGTTCGTGGTTTGAATATTTCCGCTCCCCGGCACTATTTCCCCAATTTTATAGGAGTACATTCCATGTCGTTCAAAAATTGCCGCACTGCTTTTACAGGCATCATCTTGCCCGATAAAAATCATTCCAACACCACAATTGAATGTTCGTAACATATCGCTCTCTGGAATATTTCCAGCTTGTTGAAGAACGTGAAACACCTCAAGAACCTCTACGAGAGATAGGTCGATGAGTCCATCTAGGGAATCTGGAAGAATTCGTTTTGTATTATCTACGATTCCCCCTCCTGTAATATGTGCAAGGCCATTGAGCTTTAGCGAGGAGAAGATTTCTTGCAAAGGAGTATTATAACACCGATGAGGAGTAAGTACTGCCTCAATGAGTGAACCATTGGCAACACTCACATCGGCAAGGGTTGGCTCTCTTTCGAGGAGTGTTCGAATCAGTGTATAGCCATTTGTGTGCACCCCATTCGATGCAACAGCAAAAATAGAATCGCCAGCCTGTATAGTGCTGCCATCGATGATTCCCTCTTTATCAACTACACCGATGCACGCAGCACTGAGGATGTATCGACCAGACTCCAAGACCCGAGGTTGCTCAGAAGTCTCTCCACCGACCAGACTACACCCTTCATTGTTGGCTGCGATGACCATTTCTTTAACCAGGTGCTCGACAACGCTATTCTCCAGCGCACCGCATACGATTGTATCCAATATCGCAAGTGGTCTACCTCCATTCATGACGGTATCGTTGATGAGATGGTTGACGAGATCTATTCCAACGGAGGGAAGTTTTCCATGTTGCGCCGCAAGAAGTTGCTTTGTCCCAGGCTCCTCCATTTTCAGACATAATACTGGATGTGAGATTCCCTCTAAATTGCTGATATCATAGAGAGAAGAAAATGCCCCAACACTATTTAAGACACGGGACTCAGTTGTCTTGAGGGTATCTTTTAGGTTTGATTTTAAATGATCAGCCTTATCGATATCGACGCCTGATTCGCGGTAGGTAAGATTTGTCATACGTCTCATCCTTGAGTTCTTTCCTCGCAGATATGTTACTCATTTTCGTTTCAATAAGGCAATTATTTGCTCAAGCTCGTTCGTATTGTCGACCCTTGTAGCGTGCTCTGCTGGCAGAGCAAACATCCATGTACTGTCCTAAAGATGTACTGTCCTAAAGATATACTGTCCTAAAGATCGCTATGAAGATGTCTTGGAAGACCGAGAAAGTGGCGACTGAGCACAGAAAGCGGCACGACGCCGGGGCTGATATCTTTTAACTCGTTGACCATATCAACTACCAACCGGACTGCTGAGTGAGACTGAAGACGCTCCTGAATTGCTTCTTGTGTGCAACAGTCCTGCTTTAAGAGTTCAGCACTTATTAGGGCGATTGCTCTTCGACAATCTCTTAGAGCACCGATTGCGAGCTCGTACTCCCACTTTGTTTTTGTTGTCAAAGCACTGCCTAAGTTCAGGACCACAGGTAAACAAAGGGTATTCGCTACTGCGAGGAAGGTAGGAAGCACTTCCGTCGTTTTGCGTTCAAGTCGACGTGTTGTCCAAAGGACTTCCATGAGTAGCAGATGGTGAGGAATCATGGACAACATTCTACAGGCGTAATCTGAGAGACCCATCTTCGCATACTTTTGTCTCCGTTCTTCACAGAGAGATTGCTGGTCGTTATTGAAGAGGGCGGTATCAGCATCAAGAAGTTGATGGAATCCCTCCTGATACAGATCGACTATTTCTTCCAGTGTAGAATGAGGATGATAGCTCATAATCCACATGGTCAATTCTCTTAGAGCCTCCAGCATCTCCTCAAGACATGGAATTACATTTTGGTCTGGGTGCTCAGCCTCGATCGCACGTAGTTCGCCTCTGACCTGCCGTACTCGTAGTATGCTTTCAGCAGCCAGCGTTGCTTTCATTACCTCTACAGCATTGCTTGAAAAGGTTTGACACATTCGATGTACGAAGGTTATTCCGATCGAGTCAACGAGTTCGTTGGTTACCTGAGTGCAAATAATATTCTTCGCCAATGGATGCGCTAGGATATCTTTTTGATAAGTGCGCCTAACCTCTTCTGGAAAATAATTCAGTAAGTAGGTTTGCAATAAGGGATCTTCCGGTAACCGAGATTGTTCTAACTCAGCTTTAATCCAGCGCTTTACGGTCGCTATGCAGACTGCGAGTTCAGGAGCTGAGAGCCCCTCCTTCTTACGCGCTCGTTCAGCAATTTCTTCATCCTCTGGAAGATTGTCAATCTGACGATTAAGAAATCCAAGACGTGTCATGTCTCTGAGCAGACCGTAAAAATAGTCGATGCTTTGATGCGAGCGGTGTATCGCGAGCGTAAGAATCAAGGCATGATTATAATTATGTCGAAGGACTTCATTCACTACCTCTCCTGAAATATTTTTGAGTAAGGTGTTTCGCTCGCTGAGCTCCATTCGCCCTTCAGAGATAATATGTTGAAAGAGGATTTTTAGATTTACTTCATGGTCGGAGAGATCTACTCCTCCCGAGTTGTCGATTGCATCCGTAAATATTGCCCCTCCCAACCGGGAAAACTCTATTCTCGCGCGCTGCGTGAAGCCTAGGTTGCCACCTTCTCCAATAACTCGAGCTCGGAGTTCCTGGGAATTGATACGTACTGCATCATTAGCACGGTCATTCACATCAGCGTGAGACTCATTTTTTGCTTTAACATAGGTTCCGATACCACCATTCCAGAGAAGATCGACCGGAGCTTTAAGTATATGACTAATGAGTTGCTCTCCATCAATACATTCAGGACAACTCTCTGGAAGAGCTAATGCAGAACGAACTTCTGGTGAAAGAGGAATCTCTCGATCTGCCCGATCAAATACGCCCCCCCCTCTACTGATCAGTGAAGAGTCGTAGTCACTCCAGGCTGACCTTTGGAGGTTGAATAGCCGATGGCGTTCACCGTAGGAGCGGAGAGGATCAGGATTTGGATCAAGAAAAATATGACGGTGATTGAAAGCCGCGATGAGTTTTATTTTGTCGCTTTCTATAAGCCCGTTGCCAAATACATCCCCCGACATATCTCCGATACCGATAACAGAAAAAGGCGTGGTTGCGTAGCGGATATCGAGGTTCGAGAAGTGCCGCTTTACTGACTCCCACGCCCCTCTTGCAGTGATGCCATAGAGCTTATGATCATATCCATCGCTGCCCCCAGATGCGAAGGCATCTCCCAGCCAGAAGTTAAATTCTTCCGTTGCAATTGCATTTGCTAAATCACTGAACGTAGCAGTTCCTTTGTCTGCAGCGACTACGAGATACGGATCCTCTCCATCGTATGCGATTACATGCTTCGGTCTAAGGACATGCTCCCCATCTCTGTTGTCGGTTATTGAGAGGAGTGCTCGTATAAACTCTTTGTATGCCAATGTTACTGCGATTTGTTGGTCATTGTGTGCAGTTGGCAGGTTCTTTACAACAAATCCCCCCTTTGCACCTTCAGGAACAATGAGAGCGTTCTTAACGTTTTGAGTTTTTACAAGATCAAGAATTTCTTGGCGAAAGTCTTGATGTCGGTCGCTCCAGCGAAGTCCCCCCCTTGCAACTTTTCCGGCTCTGAGATGAACACCTTCTAAGTTTTTTCCGCGAACAAAGATTTCATACTTTGGCCTCGGTTCAGGGATGATTTCCGCATTTTGGGAATGTATTTTCAGAGCAATAGTCGCCGTATTTTGAAAGAAGTTGGTCCGAGTTGTATGCTCTAGTAGATTTGAGAGCCCTCGAAGAATTCGTGTATGGGTAATATCTTTCACTTCTTTCAAGCTCTCTCTAAAGGTAGAGAGAAGAGCCATAAAACGCTCTTGTCGTGAGTCTAGAGACGACGATAGCTCTGGATTGAATCGCAGATCGAACATATTCCACAACTGATTCGCTGCTGCCGGAGCATTGACCAGAGCTTGCTGAATAACACTCTTTGATGCGAATTTATTGACCTGCCATAAGAGAGAACAATAGGTTCGAAGAAGCTCAATAGAGCGTAGGGGCAACTCTGCAGAGATGAGCAAGGCATTCAGAAGGTCGCTCTTCGCTTCATCCAAGAATATTGCCTTTAATCCGGGAGCAAGTACCTCGGAAAAACTTTCTAGGGAAATATGAGAACACTCTCGTGGTCTTACGAGAAATCTATGAATTGCTACTCTGTCTTTGTCTATTACCTTAATACGAAAGGAGTTTTCAGACAGTACCTCTAAGCCTGCATGTTCTAGAATCGGCAGGGTATGACTAATGGTTAAATTTGAGCCAAGTTTATACAAGACAAGAAAGAAGCTATTCGGGATATCTTCATCGGTCGGACGCATAGAAATGCGTATCGGCGAAGTCTTCTTTAGCTTCTCGATTTGCAGAATATCATGTGCACAATCTTCGACTGTCTGACTTGCCTGATAACGAGTATTAAACGCATCTCCATACTTTTTGGCAATATCCGATGGAGATTCGAAATCATTTGAATGAAAGATACGTTCTTCTAAGTTTTCTCTCCATCCTCTTGTCAGTTCTGCTATGTCAGTCTTCAGTTTGCTAATATCGATCTTTGGTAGCCCCGTCTTGGGCATTGAAACATGAAAGTAAAAACGTGCATGAGGCTTATTAGAAAGATCAAGAAAGTACTCACTTGAACCTGGTGTTGCACAAAATACCTCTTCAACGAGAGCCTGCACACGATGCCTGACCTCGGTGTTAAACCTATCTCGAGGCATTATCGTAATAACTGATGCGCTGCGTGACTGTTTATCAACTTTTACGGATATATGAGTTTCATTCCTATTTTGAACATTGAGAATCGTGTAGATAACAGAGCGCAGGCTTTCAATGTCAAGACGAAGAGCTTCCTCCTTTGGCATGGAATTGAAGATTTTTGTAATACCTTTATGGTTGTGCGAGTGTTCAGGCGCACCCTCCGATTCAAGGAGCGTATTGAGTTTCCTCTTTAAGAAAGGGACCTCCGCCGATTTTTCGGCAAGTGCTGAGGATGTGAGTAAGCCAGTGATTTGGTAAATAGTGCGCGTATTGCCATCTGGAGAAGTATCTGAAGCAGTTATATTCAGTAGTCTTGAGCGCCTTTGCACAAAGCTTTCAGAACGCAATCGAGATATCATGAGTAGGACATTTTCATCCTCGAAGTTACGTAAATCTTCTCTCAGTTCGTCATGAAGTGCTGAGACATATGCACCAGTCAAGCGGTGTATTCCAAGAGTAATTTCTGTTTTTTGGGGCTGAGTTTCTGGTGAGGAGCTTTCCCAGACTGAGAGCCCTGTCAATAAGAATCCTCCCTGGCTGATCCATCGAAGGGATGATGCGGCATCATTTCGATCAATCGGGGATATGCCAGGAGCAGGCTTCGTAGTTTCCATTATGCGCGAGAGGGTCTCTATACGAACGAGGATTTTCGTGAAGTCATCAGTTGCGGCGCAAACGTGGGTTAGTGAGCGTTCTATCGCCTTTTTGAGAATAAGCTGTTCAGAAGGATTTATGTTTGAAAGTTGAACATAGCAGCAGGAAAGACGCTTTCCACCTCTCAAGAGTATTGGGTGTAATAATACTTCTATGGAAGCGCCACCTTGTAGCAAGCATTCGCGGATAGAATTGATAATAAAAGGACGGTCACCAAGAACTGTGAAAATGTGAAGGAAGCCTTTTGATGATTGATCTGATTGATCATTACTCTCTGCCTGGTCGCTAATGTAGACAACCTGGGTTCCGTCACCCTCGAGAAATTGTTGAATACGTGAATTCAGCTCTTTGGTGATCCATCTGAGTTCCTTCATCGACTGGCGCGAGACAAACTCTTCCGGCGCCTCTGTGAAAAGTGCTCCTGCTAGCTCTTGCAGTGGTTCAGAGTCGTGAATGAACTCATCAGAGTCGTCGTTGTTTGCGATGTAAGAGCGGAGCTCTGCGACTTTCGAAAGCGAAGCTTTCCTATCATCGAATGGAATTTGATTCTCGCTGTCACTACTGCTCATGATCCCTCTCTATCAGTACACGCTTCTTCGCCACTGCGTCATGATTCCTATCCGCTGTTCTCTTATTGACGAGTATTCTCTTCTTTACCCGTGAACGCTGAGCTCGCAGCAGTCCTCAGAGAGTACTGGAAAGATGGATAGAAATACAGAATTCTCGCCTTTTGGGGCTGAGTTTGAATCAGGAAGTTCAGCCTCAGAAGAGAGACAGGGAGCTCAGGCCGTCGGTGAGCCGTCATGAGAGGTATCGAGTGCTGCCAAAATATTTCGGAGAGTGGGATTACTATGCATCTTTGTCACAGTAAAATGAGGGAAACCTGAAAAATAATCATAGTAGAAAAGTGAGTTTGTAACAGATTTTACTCAGGAAAAATATTTTCAATGTGTGGATAAGCTGGCTACTATACTGATTTTATTGCACAATAAGATATTGACGTATCTTTTCCTGAAACCCGTCAATAGCTCGGCGTGTCAAAGATAGAGTGGTACGGGACTTGCCAACAACTTGACAGAGTTTGTTTGGTAGTAGGGAAACCGTGTTGAGCCAGAGGGTAGAGAACGTGTCAGGTCTACTTTCCTCAAGAGTTTCCTCCCGATGTGAATTCTTACGTTTTTGCAGTTTCCACGGATTTGGTTTTTTTTCGCTAAGGAGAGCGATATGCAAGGTTCCCAAGGTTGTGCTGCCGTGTCAGACAATAGTGCACTGTACTTTTCAAGTTCAGAAGGAGGCACTACTCACCCTATTACTTCAAATTTCCAGCAAAATTCATTTGCCGGGATCATTAGCCAATGTAACAAGATGCAAGGCGTATTTTCAGTCCTTGAAAAAGTTGCGGCAACGGATGCAACTGTTCTGATTTTGGGAGAAAGCGGAACAGGGAAAGAGCTGGTAGCTCACGCATTACATACTCTCAGTAAAAGAAGGGGAAAGATTGTTCCAGTGAATTGTGGAGCAATTCCTGAAGAGATTCTCGAGAGCGAGCTGTTTGGACATGAAAAAGGTGCTTTTACAGGAGCCTCTAACAATAAGATAGGACGGTTTCAACTCGCAGATGGGGGCACAATCTTTCTGGATGAAATCGGTGAGATGAGTCCTAAGTTGCAGGTGAAGCTGCTTCGAGTGTTGCAGGACCAAATTATTGAACCAGTAGGTTCTACGCGTTCTATTCCTATTAATGTACGCATTGTTGCTGCTACGAATAAAGACCTGAGAGAAGAGGTGAAGGCTGGGCGCTTCCGAGAAGATCTTTTTTATCGTTTGCAAGTTGTACCAATAGAGTTGCCAGCCTTACGAGAAAGAGGCTCTGATATTAGTCTGCTTGCTCAATATTTCCTTCAGCGTGAAGGCTTAAATTTAAAGCGTTCGAATCTTCATTTCAGCTCACAGGCTCTTTTACAACTCACGTCGTTTGAGTGGCCAGGAAATGTTAGAGAATTAGAAAACCTTATTCGTCGTTTGGCAGTATTAGCCGATAATGATGAGATTACTATCAGAGACTTGCCAGCATACCTCCAAGGAGAAGGGAGTCAGGCACAGGACTCTGCCGTGCAAGTAGCTGAGATTCCCGAGAAGGGTTTAGATTTTAATACGGTCGTCGATTCATTCGAATCAAACCTGATTCTTAAAGCCCTTGAAAAGACTGAGTGGAATAAGAAAGCGGCCGCAGAGCTTCTACAGCTTAATCGAACAACCCTGGTTGAGAAGATTAAAAAGAAGGGTCTAGAGAGATTTCGGACGGAGATTCCGTTGACTGCAGAGCCTGTACGTCCGCAATTTGCATTTTCTAATTAGAGAGTCATTCCATGAAAGTATATCTTTTTCTGTCAATAATATTGGCGCTGCTTGTCCTGACAGATAGGAGTCAGGCGCAGCACCCGATAGATATTCAAAAGTTGACAGCATCTGGTCATTACTATGAGGCATTAGTGCTGTTCGAAAAATTGCCCGAGCGAAGAGTCACACCAGAAGCGATTGAATCTGCTGCGCGTAGTGCATGGGGATTGAGTCTTCTTGATAAAGCCACTTCATATCTTGACCAATTGTTAAGAGAAGAGAGCCTGTCAAATGAAAAGCGTGCGAAAATACTTTCGATGCGTGCAATGATCGAACTCCATGGTAAAAAGCCTCGTGTGGCAATCTTATTTGGAGAACGAGCCCAGGAGTTATTGCCAAGCGCTACAGAGTTGAGGGGCAGTATACTGATGTTGCTCGGTGATGCTCACAGTGCCCTCGATCAGTTTGGAGCGGCTCGAGGGTTCTATCTTCAAGCATTCGATGAGGTATCTGAAGAACTCATCGCTGATACGGCTTTTCGGATAGCCGAGGTAGAGCGACATCTTGGGAATCTTGAGGAAGCGATTTCTTTTTACCGAAAAGTTCCGGTTTCACATGAGCGAGCTCCTGAAGCCATGCGTGCTCTTTCAGAGGTGGCCTTGCAACTGAAAGATTACGGCGGGGTAAGGGTCTGGTTAACGAAGGGAAGGGAGCTGTATCCAGACTATTTTCTTGATAGTTGGGTTGAATACGCGCTCGGACGTTCTGCATTCGAATTAGATGAGATCCGAGCTTTGAAGAAAATTCGTCAAGCAGCGGCTGAAAAATATCCTCTTTCAGATAGTTGGATTACATTACTAAATGCTTTAGCGGAGAGTGCGGAATGGAACACCTTGCTCAAAAACTAGCAAAGCCAGCGGAATCATCCCGATCACTGAATGAGCTTGTTGTCTCGATCGAGGACTATAAAGTTCTCTCTAATGCATTCCAACGATTTAGTGAAGCAAGCATACAACTCCAGTCAAAATACGAAGAGCTCCGTCAGGAAAGCCAACAACTGCGCCTTGAACTCCAAAGAAAAGAAGAGGAGATTAAGAAAAGCGAACGGTTAGCCACTCTCGGAAAAACTGCTGCTGCTTTAGCACATGAGATTCGCAATCCATTGGGTGCTATGACCCTCTATACATCATTGTTACGTGAAGACCTCAGTGATCAGCCAGATCAACAAGAGATTGTGGTAGCCATTGAACGAAGTATAGGAACGCTCAATCATGTTGTAAGCAATATTCTTCATTTCACAAAAAACGCCGCCCCTGTCAGGGTACCGGTATCATTGTCAGCGATACTTCACGAGCTTAGTGGTCAATGTGAGCAGATGTATCCTGAAACAAGAATCAACCTGAGGGAACGAGGAAGTTGCTTCGTCATGGCAGATGAAACGAGGATGAGGCAGCTCTTTACGAACCTTCTAATGAATGGAGTGCAAGCGCAGGGTTATGAGGGCACCCTCGAAGTGCTTCTATGGGCTAGAAATGATCGTGTCCACGTACGTATTCGCGATCGTGGAGATGGGATTCCATTTGATAGTCTAGAAACGATCTTTGAGCCTTTTACGACCAGTAAACCAGAAGGGACTGGGCTAGGTCTTGCCATTTGTCGGCAGATTGTAGACTTGCACGAGGCAGATATCAAAGCTGGGAATAGGAGAAACGGTGCCCAGTTTACGGTTACATTTTTCAAATAGTCGTGTCGAGAGGAGAAGTATTATGAATGAGTTAAAAATTTTGGTTGCAGATGATGATCCGCAAATGCAACTTGCTTTGAAAGCTGGACTCAGCAGGAATGGTCATTCTGTCTCTGTTGTATCTGATGGAGCTGCGGCCTTAGAAGCCGTTTCTCAAGAGAGTTTTGATCTCCTCATTACTGATCAGCAGATGCCAAATATGACAGGACTCGAGCTTCTTAAAGCTGTGCAGGAAAAGTTCTCTCAGCTTCCGGTCATCATGATTACGGCTCACGGAACTATTACCCAGGCAGTGGATGCGATGCAGCAAGGGGCTGCTGACTTTATCTCAAAGCCATTCCGGAATGAGGAATTACAAAGAGTTGTTGATCGAGTTGTCTCACCAGAAGTTACGCAACACAGAAAGACAGCTGGTTCGCAGGGAGCTATGGGGCGGCCTATCGTTACTCAGGACTCACTCATGAAGCGAGTTCTAGAAGTCTGTGAATCGGTTTCACGGAGTGATGCGACTGTCCTGATTCAAGGCGAATCTGGAACAGGAAAGGAGCTGGTAGCGAGATTGATTCATGATTCAAGTCCGAGAGTGCATCAGCCTTTCGTTGCCGTTAATTGCGCAGCTCTTCCTGAATCTCTTCTTGAGAGCGAGTTGTTTGGGCATGAAAAGGGTGCGTTTACTGGAGCTCAAACCAAGAAGATTGGAAAATTTGAATTAGCACATGGCGGCACAATTCTACTGGATGAAATTTCCGAGATGGAGCTTGGGCTTCAGGCGAAACTACTACGAGTTTTGCAAGAGCGAGAAGTCGATCGCGTTGGTGGTAAGAGTCCAATTTCAGTTGATGTACGAGTAGTGGCAACTACCAATAGAAATCTTGAGGATATGGTACAGCGAGGTGAATTTCGCGCAGATCTATTTTATCGGTTGAACGTAATACCAGTGACACTACCAGCATTACGACACCGAAAGGGAGATGTGAAAATTTTAACCGAGCACTTTTTGAAGAAATATTTGGGTGCGCAAGCTCCTCAACTACCAGTTGAGGTCCTCAATGCGCTGCAGGCATATCAGTGGCCTGGCAATATTCGTGAACTTCAAAATGCAGTGGAACGTGCCGCGATACTTTCGAGCGGTCGAACGCTTGAGCAGAGAGATTTTCTTCTCACCGATAACGTATTAGCGAATGTTGCTGGAGGAGCGCCATCACTTCGTGAGTCCATTGATATAGTAGCGAGACCAGAGGGGAGTGAAGAGATTCAGAGTGTGATTACTGAAGACGAGAATCTACAAGATTCTCTACAAATCATTCCTGGAATGACTGTGCACGAGGTCGAAAGAACCCTGATTATCGAGACCCTGAAGGCAAATGATGATAACCGAACTCAGGCAGCGAAGAGTCTTGGAATTAGTATCCGGACTTTGCGGAATAAATTGAATGAATATCGCGAGCAGGGATTTATCGCGAGGTAACTGAGCTGCAATAAGAGGGATGAATGCGACGGCGATGAACCTCCCAGCTGTGATGCTCGCCAGAAGCATGCTTCTGTGTGTTGATGCTTCTAATTCGTAGCATCGCGGGTAATACAGGCAAGATATCCGTATTTACGACCTACTGGTCTTAAAGATACTGAATATGCGCCATGCTTACGTAAAGTGTCTATGCTTGACCATTGGTCTGGTAAGGCCTTGATATGAGAAAATAGTTCGGGAGAGAATTCCACATGAAATAGACGAAGCCACCATTGAAGCAGTTTTTGGAACCATATTGGATATCCAGACTGATCCCAAAAATCTACAATCCAGACTCTGCCCCCCTTGGGTATAAGTGTCAGTGCATGATTGAGTGCTAGAATTGATTCTGGAATCATCGACAGGGAGTAAGAGAATAAAATATCTGAAAATGTGCCTCTCGAAAACAGCTCACTGGGCCCGAATGACTCGGCATATCCATAGGCAAAGTGAATTTGACTTTTAGTAGGCTGGTGCTTTTTCGCATACGCGAGCATTTCAGTTGAGGCATCCAATCCAAAGAGTTCTGGAGCTTGAGTGGTATGTCCTGCTTGAACTGAGGCCTGGACCATTCGCTCCAGGATAAAGAGATTTCTTCCTGTTCCACAGCCTATTTCAAGGAGCGATTCAGGTCTGGAAGCAATAATTTCTTTCAGGATGTGATCTCTCCCGAATAAGTAGTACTTTCGCGTAACATCATAGAAATGCCTTTGAAGCGAATAGATATTATTCAAGAGTTCGCCATGGGAGCGGTGCTCATGGTTGTCGGAGGAATGGCTACTTGCTTGCGAATCGATGCCAGGCTCCGAGGACGGGGGCTGAGCAGACGTCACTTCTCCCTTATTTTCGGCACGATTCAAGCTTTCTCCTTTTATCTCCGTTCGTAAATGTGAAATCCGCCATAGACAGCTGAACGGTCCTTTTCATAAAGCTCTTTCGAGAGCTCGCTATGGTATACAAATTGCGACAGAAGACTCTCTGGTAACAGATCGCCGATCGGCGAACGCGAGCCTGCAGTTCGGAATATGATTCGTGACCCTGGCTCTCCTGCATCAGCTATTGCTTGCCACTGGTTAATGACCTGCTGTTGGGTCATCCAATCTTGTGAGTCAAGAAAGACAAACGCATTCAGAGACCCCTCCTGAGCATTTTGAATAAATGAAGTTGTTGTAGTTACTGTTGTTGTAATGCGAGCCACTCTACTTCGAATCGTATCATAGTGTTCTTCTTGCAAGTAAAGCGGCAACGCATTTTGTTCATTCACGTTATATTGTCTCGCAAAGGCCTGCCACGCGAAGTAGTTTTCCTGCACTGGGAAATTGCATGCCAATCTCTCAATCCTTCTTTTGTAAACATCGACAATGCTTTCTGCGTCTTCTTTGAGTGCTGTGAACTGCTGCGGTGGTATGCCCAAGCTGTATACCGTAATAGGTAATTTTCCAAATGTCTTGACGAGCCAGTGTTCAAACGTCGGGGCAAGATGTTTTTGAAATAAATCTCTCTGTTCCTCTAAAGATCTGGCTTCGAGTATTTTTTCTGGAGAGCATTTTGCAAGCCGACAAAGCCAATGAAGGAGACGGATAAAGAATCCGGAACGTGTGTAGTTGTAGAGGTTTTTAGCGAAAAAATCGATTCTTCGGGAGGCTCCAACTCGAAACATTGACGGAGACTCCCAGAAGTGTCGCGCCTGATCGTCAAGGTGTGGACGAATATACTTCTCGTAAGCAACCAGATTTTCAGGTCCTTTCGCAGAGCCAAAAAACTGAAGTAAGGAAGGGTAATCTGGTAAGTATTCAATCGCTGCAAGGCGAAGTCGAGCAAGCTGCATGTGATTAGGATTAAGATCAACTGCGTGAATCTCAGCGGGATCGTAGGCAAGATAGTTGAGCAGGTTACAGCCACCAGAGCTGATGGTGAGAATCTTTGAACGCTCATTAAGATTTAAGGCCTGTGCATCAACCACGGGATCTTCCCAGATCTGGTTATACACCATTCCGTCAAACCAGAGGCAAAAGAGTTTTTCGAGAATCCCTTGCTTGTTGTGGATAGCATTTTGCTGTACCGCGCCCTTCAGGATTTCCTTTGTATCAGTCTGCGGCTGAGAAGCTTCTGAGAGTTGCATTTGTATCATGACTCCTAAAAACAAGGGGGTTACTTACTTGTCTATTCTGCTCAAGACGGGAGCAGGGAGAAAACGACCTCTATCGCTGTTCGCTTCTGCTGAGTCCCTTACTAGAGGTGCGGAAAGTCTACCTTAAATATCCTTAAATGCCGAGAGGATGACAAAAATGAGTGAAAATATTGAAAAGAGTGGAAATCGTATCGACCATTCTACGGGTACAGGGCCTTGTAATTTCAGGAATTGCCCTAGGCCAAGCGAAATCTCTTGCAACATTACTGACTCAGCGGGAGAAATGTGGGATGGTACTATTCTGGTTCATCCTCATGTATTTTAGAGGTCTTCATCTGTTTGCTCTGCTGCATAAGTACTGTGTTGCATAAGGATACCTGCTGAATAGGGAGACTTTGGATTCAGCGTATGGAAGATATTTTTGAAATTTTTGGTGGGAAGCCCCTTCGTGGGAGCGTTCGAGTGGGTGGAGCAAAGAATGCTGCGCTGCCGATGATGATATGCTCTCTGCTCACTACCCAGCCGTGTAAATTACGGAATGTACCCCACTTACTGGATGTGGATATTCTCATGAAGCTCCTCGGACAGCTTGGGGGTGAGAGCCGCTTTTCTCAACCTGGAGTCCTAGACATTGTTATTCCATCTTTGAGGAGTTATGAAGCCAGCTATAGCCTTGTAAAATCATTGAGAGCATCATTTTGGGTGCTTGCTCCGCTCTTGGCTCGCGGAGGATCCGCGCGAGTTGCAATGCCTGGTGGTGACCTGATCGGGGCGAGACCCGTTGATATCCATTTAGAGGCTCTTCAAGAAATGGGAGCTGAGATACGTCTTCGGAACGGAGTGGTAATTGCTGAGGCCCCTTCACGTCTCAAAGGTGCTGAACTCACTTTCCGCTTTCCTTCAGTGGGAGCAACTCATCAGATTCTCATGGCTGCTGCTGCAACCGATGGAAAAACAGTGATACGGAATGCTGCTCGGGAGCCTGAGGTGATAGCTGTTGGCACCCTGCTCTCACAGATGGGGGCAGAGATAGAGGGATTAGGCACGTCCGAGATCCTTATTCGCGGTAATGATGCGTTAAAAGGTTTTGATTCAGCAGTAATCGGAGATCGGATTGAAGCGGCTTCATACCTACTTGCAGCGGTCGCTGCGACGGGTTCAGTCTCTGTTGCCGGAATCTCTCAAGATTATTTTGGTGAATTTTCAACGATACTAGAACACCTGGGGGCGGATGTAAGTTGGAAGAGAAGCGCTGATCCTGTGTTAGCTGATACGGTGTCACTCACCATGTCCGGAAGACCTGCACCAGTAAAAGTTTTAACTGGGCCCTTCCCATTATTTGCGACTGATATACAGGCTCCACTACTAGCGGCATTGACGCTTTGTAAGGGAGAGAGCTCAATTTCTGAGACCGTTTATGAAGGACGTTTTGGACATGTGTCTGAGCTTTCACGATTAGGTGCGAAGATATCTCTGGCAGGCTCTGTTGCCACCATACAAGGTGTCTCTCACTTGACTGGAGCGGTAGTAGAAGCAAGAGACATTCGGGCAGGAGCTGCTATGGTAGTTGCTGGACTTGCGGCGAAAGGACGTACGGTCATAGAGGAAGGACAACATTTGAGACGCGGATATGATGACCTCGAGAGAAAAATTCGAGAATTAGGTGGCAGAATCGTGAGTAGTTCAGAAGAAATGGAAGAGTTAAGCCTCATAGGTTGCTAGCTCATGCAAAAGAAAACCTCTGCATTCAATCAATTTCAGCAAATTGAGCTCGGTATATCTGCTAAGCTCGTTTATCATCCTGAAAAATTTATTGAACATTCAGGTGTTCTCTCAATTCGGAAAGCGCTCTTGCATATTTTGAATCAAGAGCATTATCCAGTTATTTCAATTGTTGGAGGAAAGCGTTCAGGAAAGACCCATTTGGCTCACTTTCTCAACTTTAGATTACGAC
>RFPC01000054.1 GCA_009926305.1 bacterium | reverse complement strand
GGTCTATGGGCGTGCCGCCCCCGATGTCGGGAGTTTGTCCATGTGAAAACTGGAGAGGAAACAGGGAAAAGAAGAAACACAGTGTTACGAGTGGGCATGGTGTGACTCTGAAAAGACTCTTCCTCGTTATATGATTGTGGTGCTCTTTATCCATTGGCCGCTCTCCCCTTGCGAGCAACTTATCTTCTTTGACGACTAAATTTGGCCCGCTCAGTGGTGTTATGCGAAAAATTCTTAGCTATGAGTCATACTTTTTTCTGAAAACCAAGTGGGTATGGTAGTATTCGGGGAGAAAGGTGATTACATTAATAGAAGGGAGCCATATTTTCAGATAGTTAAGGGTGCTAGCTGTCATTATCTCCCTAGACGCGAATCTCCCTAGAAGGAGGAGTCACGTTTAACGAGTATACCTCATACTCATAAGATATGGGGGTGTACTGGTTTCGACGGGATTCGTTGAAGCGGATTGTAAGCACGTCGAGGTGGCCGTTGGCCTCGTAAAAAAGCGGCAAAGCTATAAATGCAAACATTGACGAAGTAAGCGCAGACTACGCTCTCGCTGCTTAATCAAAAAATAGACTAGCCGTAATACGCCGGTCGGCTGATTGAGAGTTTGTCTGCGGCTCTCAGTGAGTTAATTCAGTAGACTAGAGAGTATGTTTTGTCTTGAACAGCTTTTCGAACCTTTAAAGACTCGTACTTAAAGATTTTGTCTTAGAAAGCTTTAGGTATTAAATAAAAACTGAGACTAAACGTGTAGAAAGCATTCGCAGAAGTTTCTCGGACGCGGGTTCGATTCCCGCCACCTCCACCAAATTTTTCATTCGGCATTCAAGCCCAGGGGCTGCGCCCCTCTCGGGCTGATCGCCCGTTCACCCCCACTTTTCCCCCCGTAACTTGGCTTCGCCAAGATTGCTGCCCCTAGGGGGCATGCGTAGGCGGGAATCGAACCCTGAAAGAGGTACTGCGATTCGGTTGCTGCTGCATAGCAGCAACTTCCCGCCACCTCCACCAATTTTTTCATTCGGCATTCAAGCCCAGGGGCTGTGCCCCTCTCGGGCTGATCGCCCGTTCACCCCCACTTTTCCCCCGTAACTTGGCTTCGCCAAGATTGCTGCCCCTAAGGGGGCATGACGATTCTAATCTAAATCAAGGGCTGCATTGTTGACGTGAAGCTCCATCTGAGGGAATGGGATGTCTATTTTTTGAGCCTCCAGAGACTCCTTAATAGCCTCAGTAAGCGCCTCTTTCACACCGCCAAACTCACTGGCCATTGTCCAAAAACGGACAACCCAATTGACACTAGAATCACCAAGGTCAACCAAATATACCTGATATCCCCGACCCTCTTCATCGATAAGTCTATCCCTTAAAGACTCAGCAGCAGATACAAGAGCCGCACGGGTATCCGAAATCTTTGCCCCATACTCTACTCCAACCAGAACCTCCACCCGACGATGCTCATGGTAGCTAATGTTCTCAATCGTATTCCCATAGATCTGACTGTTCGGAACAATAATTCTTCGGTTATCAGGTGTATCAAAAGTTGTAGAAAATAAATCAATCTCATAGACCTTGCCCTTGGTTCCCCCGGCTGAGACGGTATCTCCAACCTTAAAAGGTCTAAAAACTAATAATAATACCCCAGAAGCAAAGTTACTTAGCGTTCCCTGAAAAGCCAAGCCCACCGCAAACCCAGCAGCCGCGATCACAGCAGCAAAACTCGCGACACTAATGCCAAACATTCCAAGGACACCCAAAAGGGTGAAAGTCATCAGAGAATAAAAGATTAACTTTCCAATAAACTTTCCAAGCGTCTCATCAACCGCCTTTCTGATTGGCTGGCTCGCTATTCGCGATACAAAAGAACTAGCAAAATATGCGACGATTACCAGAAGTAATGCCGAGATTACTGGAATAATAAATCTATCACTCAGACTGAATAGCGCTGATAGATCACCATCAAGCAGAGCAGAAAATGATTGGGCTATATCGTCTTTTGCCTTTCCCGCGACCTGACCAAACGCCTCATCCGTTTCAACATTCCCTGTTACTACATCTGCCATACAAAACTCCAAAAGAATAAAAGAGAAGCCACCTCTCAACGATAGCGAAAAATCACTACGGAGAGTAGGAGATTGTCATCAAAGAATGCAATTATATTTTGTTTGATCCCTGCGCTATTTTACAGGAGTAAAGGTCGAACGAAAGTGGCGCATAACAGGAGCCTCTTCACAGAATCGAAATCCATGGCATTCATTTCTTTGTGAATAGAGCTCTATAAGACACTCCACGACATATCCCATATGCGCTTCCGTATACGTACGTCTTGGAAGCGCAAGCCGAACTAAATCTAACTCTGGAGAACGCTGCCCATCTTCACCGTCTTGTTCTCCTGGGAGTGTTTTTCCGAAAGCAACTGTTCCCAGCTCACAACATCGGACTCCTCCAATGGTATACAAGGATGTAGTGAGCGTAATTCCCGGTAGATGATGTTGAGGAATATGAGGAAAGAACTCTTTTGAATCTATGTAAATGGCATGTCCTCCAGCTGGACGAAGTACCGGAATAGAAGCTTGAATCAGCTTTTCAACCATCCACTCAGTGGTTCGCAGCCGATATTCTAAATACCGCTCATCAAGTACTTCCTTTAGCCCCTGACTCATTGCTGCTAAGGAATACCCTGCTAGTCCTCCATAGGTCGGAAATCCTTCGTAGATAATCAGCCTATTTTTTATTTTCTCGGCTAGAGCTTTGTCTCGGATGCAAACCAGGCCACCAATATTGGACAGGGCATCCTTTTTCCCAGAGAAAGTCATTCCATCGCAAAGCGAGAAGAGTTCAAGCGCAATCTCTTTCACGGAGTAGGTGGCATATTCACTCTCTCGCTTTTTAATAAAGAACGCGTTTTCCGCAAACCGACAAGCATCGATAATTAAAGGTTTTTGATATTTGCGACAAAGTTCTGATGTTGCCCGAATATTTTTAAGACTTACCGGTTGGCCACCCGAAGCGTTGTTGGTAACCGAAACCATGACAAAAGGAATACGGGATTGTTCAGTATTGAAAAGGAGCTCTAGAGCTGAAAGATCAATATCACCCTTAAAGGGAGAGTCGGTGAACGGTTGTTTGCCATCCGCATGAAGCAAGTTTACGCCCTCAGCACCTCTATCCTCTATATTTGCAAGAGTTGTATCGAAGTGTCCGTTCGATGGTATGAGTTGATCTTTCTCTACGAGTTCTGAAAAGAGCAGGTGCTCTGCAGCTCGTCCCTGATGAACAGGAATGACAAAGGGCATTCCCGTAATGTCTTTTACAGTCTGTTCGAGCTCTAAGAAACTACGACTCCCTGCATACGATTCATCCGCTCGAATCATTTCTGCCCACTGTTGATCACTCATTGCGCCTGTCCCTGAATCTGTCAGGAGATCAATGGTTACTTGCTGTGCAGTGAGTCCAAAGACATTGTATCCAGCTTCTTGAATCCATTTCTTGCGGTCTTCACTTGAAGTAATGGGCATTTGCTCTACCGATTTGATGCGAAATGGCTCGAAGAGGACAGGGCGCTTATTCATAGAGGTGACTATTTAATGAATCATGAGAAACGAGTATGAATACAGCTATTCTACCATGATTTGAGGTACCGAAAAATTGATGTTCAATACCCAATCGAGCTCCTACTCGCTCCTTGGCGTCTCCTAAGGTCTCTTAAAGGCAGAAAAAAGAGCAGATAACCAGCGAAGAGGGAAATACGAGGCCTTGAGCGAGCAAAGAGGAAGGGGGCGTGAATTGAACTCTATAGTTGAATGATTTATCTTTTAGCGCTGGATATATCGAGGAAAAGAGAGACAGATTATGAAAGAGACATCCGTACTTGTTACTGGGGCAGGGGGCGAGCTTGGAACTGCTCTGATAGCTCACCTGATTGCTGGTGGCTCAAAGGTCGTTGCGCTTGATTTGAATGAAGCGTTTCAACCTCCCGCCGACAGCGTAACCGTCGTTCATGGTGATATCTGTGATGAAAAACGAATCTCTCAGTTATTCATAGAATATGATTTTCCCGTGGTGTTCCATTTCGCAGCACTGCTCTCTTCTGCCGCTGAGAAAAATCCATTTCTCTCCCAACGAGTCAACATTGATGCAACGAGTTTCTTGATTGAGCAAGCATACGAACAGGGAAAGCATCGGGGAGAACCGACGCGGTTTATCTTTCCAAGCTCTATTGCAATTTACGGTTCTCCGGATAGAAATCAGTTAAGACAACCCTTGACGGAAAATGACTGTCTTCATCCAGAAACTCTTTACGGTATTCAAAAGTTGTTTATCGAGCAGATTGGTTCGTATTTTACGAAACGAGGGTCAGGTCAGTTCCTTGATTTTCGCAGTCTTCGATATCCAGGCCTCATTAGTATCGATACGTTGCCGACGGGAGGAACGAGTGATTACGCAGCTGAGATGCTGCATCATGCAAATGACGGGAAATCGTATGAGTGCTTCGTTTCTCCTGAAGCAGCATTGCCCTTCATGACTATGCCAGATGCAGTGCGAGCAATGATAATGTTAGCAGAGGCGTCAGCTGAAAGTCTTTCAAGACGAGTATACAACGTGCGAGGCTTCTCGGTTACAGCCGAGCAGTTGCGAGATGAGGTTCTTCACTACTATCCGAATGCTGATTTGCGGTACAATCCAGTCGAATGGCGAGATGATGTTGTAAATTCGTGGCCGGATGATATTGATGATTCGCTTGCGGGGTGTGACTGGGGATGGAAGCCAGAGCATGATGTAAAGCGAGCATTTACTGACTACTTTTTGCCAGGTCTGAAGCGAGAGCAACTGAAGGTCAGTGCAGGATAAGGAGGAGAGCCATGTATTCAGAAGAAGTGAAATCGCAGTATGCAACTGAGCTTGAAGAGATTCAGTCAGCGGGGCTCTTTAAGAAAGAGCGCGTTATTGTATCACCGCAAGATGCAAATATCCGTGTTGAAGCCGGCGAAGTTCTAAACTTTTGTGCAAATAACTATCTTGGTCTTTCATGTAATACTCAGCTTATTGAAGCTGCAAAAAGTGGACTTGATCAGTATGGTCTTGGTTTGTCATCTGTCCGATTTATATGCGGAACACAAGATATTCATAAACAGCTTGAACAAAAGATAAGCGAATTTCACTCAACAGAGGATGCTATCCTTTATGCTGCGTGCTTTGATGCAAATGGAGGGGTTTTTGAGCCACTACTTGGAGAAGAAGACGCTATTATTAGCGATGCTCTAAATCATGCCTCTATTATTGATGGAATACGACTTTGTAAGGCGCATCGATATCGTTATAGACATTCTGACCTTTCTCACCTTGAAGCATGTCTTAAGGAGGCACGTGAAGCAGGGGTAAAGAAGATTATGATTGCCACTGACGGGGTATTCTCTATGGATGGAGAAGTTGCCGACCTCAAGGGAATTTGTGATCTTGCTGACCAATATGACGCAATGGTGATGGTAGACGAGTGCCATGCCTCCGGTTTCTTTGGACCAACGGGAAGAGGTTCCGTTGAGCATTGTGGAGTAACCGGTCGAGTCGATATTATCACTTCAACGCTCGGAAAGGCTTTAGGGGGAGCGATAGGTGGTTTTACGACAGGACATTCCGAGCTCATTCAGCTCCTTCGGCAGCGTAGCCGCCCTTATCTGTTTAGTAACTCACTGCCGCCTGTCATCGTCACAGCCGGTATCGCCTGTTTAGATCTTCTAACGCAGACCTCCTCCTTGAGAGAAAAACTCGAGGAGAATACGAAGTTTTTCCGTTCGGAGATGTCAGCGCTCGGGTTTACCTTAAAGGGGGAAATTCATCCAATCGTTCCCGTTATGCTGGGAGACGCTAAACTTGCTTCAGCTATGGCAGATGACCTCCTAGGGGAAGGAATCTACGTTATCGGCTTCTCTTATCCTGTCGTTCCCAAGGGGGAGGCAAGAATTCGAGTGCAGGTATCTGCTGCTCATGAGAGGGCTGATCTCGAAAGGGCGGTCGCTGCTTTTCGGAAGGTAGGTCAGGCACACGGAGTCATTTAGGGGAGGCGTACCCCGCTCGTGAAAAATACAAGGGAGAGTGCGCTAACGAACGGCGGCGGGCTCAGGTACTGGCTCTTGTATCGTTTCTCGTGAATCTTCACCCAGGATTGGCCATTCTTGATTGCTATTCAACCCGAAGTATAGGGTTCGAGTAGCTTGGTAAGCTTCTGTTCGATATTGTCTTGAAACCACTTTGGATCCCACCACTCGATGGGCGTAACGGGCACGCCCTGTATGCGGATTTCAAAGTGAAGATGGTCACCCCCAGCTAGTCCCGTCGTACCACTTTGTCCGATCAGGTCTCCTTGATTCACCGTTTCACCCGCTTGAACAGCGAATGAAGAGAGGTGTCCATAGAGGCTTGTAATTCCAGCTCCATGATCAATAAGGATAGTATTTCCATAGATACCAAGTTGTTCTGCTAACAAGACGTTTCCAGCTGCTGTTGCACGCACATTATCTGCAACTACTGAGGCAATATCCTGACCATCATGAAAAGAGGTGCTGATTGACTTTCCTTCGAACAGATAGGTTCGAAATTCACCAAATCGTGAAGTCAATGTTCCTGCCATCGGTCGCTGAAAGTGTTGAGTAGGAATATCAGCTCGTATTCCAGCTTTCTCCATCGCTGTACTTATCTCACCTACCAATTTTTCGCGGTATTGCTCATTAACTACTTTGAATCCGTCAAGATCACTCAAAGGAGTTTGAGCTGCTAAATACCCATCTTGTTTCATTTCTTTAACGAGAGGGGGTATTTTGCGACTGAGGAACGAAGAAGAGAGTTTTGGTGATGTTCTGCGATACGCTTGTTCTTCAAAACGAAGCGATAAGACACGCTCGGTGCTATTACCAAAATTATCAGTGGCATGTAGTGTAGGCTGAAATTTCTCACGAGCGAGACCACGAGGGGTAGCAAACAGAACTCCATAAAGCCTTTCTGGCAAATCAAGTTCGGGATAGGCATCGATAAGTTTAAACGGTGCAAAGATCTTATCTTGATAAGCAGAGAGCCATACTTCTTTTAGCGACATGTTGTCGGCAGCTTGAAACAGTACAAGCTCTGCTCCGCCCGCGAATATGCGGTGTTGTTGAGAGAGTACTTCAATTGACGGAGCAGAAAAATCAAGCGTAATTGGAGCCGTTATTCGAAAGACATTACCCCAGATCGCTGCATCTTGTGCTGTTACAATAACTTCAGCAGCTCCCTCTGCCAGCGAACCTTGTAGCGTTCCGAGATCGAGCGATAGTTCATGGGTATTCAAGAGAGGAGAAGCTTCATGCAGTATTTCTCCTTCAATTTGTGTTTCTCCGCTTTGTTGTACTAGGTAGCGTACCGAAACGATTGCATTGAGATCGTCAGAGACCTTGAGAGAGAGTTCTCCTCCCCGTTGTTCAATCGTAATAGAGGGAGAGGTAAAATCTACATACCGTGAGCTCCCGATGGAGACTGGAAAGAAGAAGGCTAGAGCAAGAAACGTCGTAAGAAGAGTAAAAAGAGTAAGGATAATTTTCACGAGATATCACAAAAAAATAAGTTTCTGCACCAGAGTATACTACGAGATCGGAAGTGCAAGAGACTTCCATCATTTTTTTAAGTTCCGTGTATGATTTTCTGGAATCAGTGAAAATATCTAATTTGTCAGAAAAACTGGCGGAAGAGCCCCAAAAAAGTTTTTCGACCAGAAATTATTGAGGCGTATCGAGTGCCTTGAGATCATCTCTATCAACGTTTTCAGTTTGGCCTGTAGCCCTGACAGCGAGCCTTCCTGTCCTTGCTGAAGCAGTGTGGACAATATTTGCTCCTGCCCTAAAGGAAGTATCTGAAAGATCAATAACTTTCTCAACCGTTTGAACGGTATCGCCAGCGAGCGAGCCAACCTGTTTGATGGCTTTCCCAATGTGTTCTGTAAAATTTGGAATTGTGGCGCCGGCAGCAACCAAAGAAAGCGCAAGTATCTGTGCAGGTTTTTGAACACCTGTAGAAACTATAGCAGAGAGTGCAGAAAGAGCTGTCTTAAACATATGCCTCCTATAAGGTTATGAAAGGAATAAATGAAAAAGTGCTCTGAAAGGGGATGCGATGAGTTTTGAAGTTTATAACTAGCTGAAAATAAACGACAAGAAGTAAGATAAAAGAGGAGAGCCGCCTTAAGCGGCAGGGGAGTGCCTGCACTGCGTTCCTTCCTTCTGCGTAAGAGGACAGCCGACTCTGCTATACTAGGAGAACAAGGGGATAGAAGTTTCTCAGAAATCAAGAATGAACGACCTCGATAACCAGATGAGTTACCGGACCAGTAGGGATCCCTTTTTCAAAAGGCTCGTGATTGCCTCGGTTGAGCGGTGCACTGGAGCTCACCACATGCAGAGATTGTATACAGAGATTCTCTCGCGTATTGGAGCAGGAGGACAATTTTGGGATGAGACTCTCAGAGTGATGTCTATTGATGTGCTCTTACATGGAGAAGAGCATTTGTCGAGAGTTTCTGGTTCCGGTGGAGTATTAGTCATTGCAAATCATCCATTCGGAATCGTTGATGGATTAGTTGCATCGCAAGTCGCATATAAGCTGAGAAGAAACTTTAAAATTCTTGTAAATCACGTTTTAACCTTTGAGCCGAGTCTCAATGAGTATCTCTTGCCAATTGATTTTCGAGATACAAAAGAAGCCAGAAGACGGAATGTTCAATCGCGTCAGGCAGCTCTTGAAGCACTGGATCGAGGTGAAGCCGTAATACTGTTTCCTGGCGGAGGGGTCGCTACTCGTCGATTCGGCTTTGGAGCTCTCGAAGAGCTTCCATGGGGTACTCTTGTTGCAAAGCTTGCGGTTCAGTCTAATGCTCAGATAGTTCCCTTGTATTTTCATGGCGAGAATTCATTTCTATTTCATTTTGCAAGTCAGATTCATATCAATCTTCGCCTTGCATTATTCATTCATGAAACACGAAAGATGATAGGGCGTTCTGTCCGTGCTGATATCAGACCCGTTATTACACCTGAGGAAATTTCAAACTTTCAATCTCGAATTGATATAGTCTCATTTCTTAAGAGCCATACAGAAGGAAACGGAATCTAGAGTCAATATTGTAGGTGGATGCTCGTGTAGTCAAAAGGGCGCGATTTCAAAAAATTCCCTCATCTGCTCGTGATAATTCTTCAGCTGAAACATCGAGCGAAAGCGGGTCTTACTATTCATTCCATAAGATTCCCGCAGATTAGTATCATTAAGAAGGCATCGTAAAGCCTCTCTCAAGGAGTCGGGATCATTCGGCGGTACTACTAGGCCATTCTCTTTATCTTTGACAATATATGGAAGTCCACCGACATCTGTTACAATTGCAGGTTTTCCGTGACTCATAGCTTCAACAACTGAGCGAGGGACTCCTTCTCTTCTTGTGGATGGCATACAGACAATATCAAAAAGAGTAGCAATTTGTGCAGCATCTTCTCGAAAACCCAGGAGTCGGACGGAGTTCTGTAGCCCTAATTCTTGAACCCGCTTTGCAGTGGCTGCTTCTCTATCATCACCTACGAGGAGAAGAGTAACAGGAAATTCTTCAAATAATGGCTTCATAGCCACCAGAAGAGAGTCGATCCCTTTTAACGGTCGAATATTAGCAACTACCCCTACAATCAGGTGATTTTCAGGCAACTGAAGCGTGCTTTTTGCAATAGCAGACTGCTGCGTTTCATACCACGTCTCTTCATGTCCCTTAAAGATGGTGGTAAGCCGTTTTTGCGAGATGCCGAGTGACTTTAAAAAGTTTTCTACCGGTGGACAGTTACTAATAATCCCAGAGAGCCGTGAATTGAGATGAGTTAAATAAGAGGCGGGATCCCATCGGGAGAGATTTCCCAATGTACCGCGGTACCCAATGACTCTGGTAGGAAGCCCTCGAACAGCAAAAAGTGACGTTGATAATCCCGCATTAAATGACGAATAGATCACGTCAATCGGTTTTTCTCGACACAGCCTTCGAATGATACGCATCGCCTTAAAATCGAGTCGATGGCGTATTCGCATTGGTATTACGTGCGCCCCCAGACCCTCAAAAATAGACATCCGAGGCTCTTGAGGATCGGTAATCAGTGTCACGCGATCACCCAGCTGACACATCCATTCGAGCAGGCTTGCCTCGGAGCGATCACTGACTCTGTGCACAAAGAGAATATTCATGAATACACTTTTATGAATGATAATATCTGACTCAAGGGTTTCTGATTTTTATCATCGTGTCAATTATGTACGCCGTGACTGGCAAGAGGCATCTCTCGCGCTCCTTGTATTAGAGCTTTCCTGGGCTTATATACGAAGCTCTATGTGATGCAACTGGAGAAGAAACAGCTTGAAGGAATTTTCTCCTCTCTATTGCTGCATAGAGTAAAGAGTCCTCGAAAGATGTGTCTTGAAGCAGGGTATGAAATTTCCACGGTGAAATTTCGGTTTGTATCAGAGACAGGAGTGTATCTTCTACTTGCCGTTCTCCCAGTGTTTTGTCTCCCTTCTCATGTAGTGCTTCGCGGAGTTTTTTAATATCGACTTTGCGTGCAATACGAGGCCGCGCACTTCCATGACGACCATTATATGGGGGTGCAGCATGATGTGAGAAAAGATAGCCAATCTGAGCTTTCATTTTGCGCAGACGTAATTCACCGTCAACAATTCGTGGATAATCTTTCTTGATTGTAAGTATTTGCTCGTATGTCCGAGTATATTCTTTGAAGTAAGTGCTCATATTCCATGAGGGATTCACGTCTACCCGGACGTCAATAGTTGGTGTTTTATACTTGAGACGAATTTCGGGTTGAGAGGTTATATGAGATAGATCAGAGATGTGAGCGATAAAATCATCGATGCTGGTATCATTCGGGAAGCCAGCAGCTCGCCATGGTTCTTCAGATAACGTCTTCTTTAATTGTGTTTTTGATACGTTTTGCTCGAGCAGCGCATTCAACGTGTTATCAATAACGTTCCGATCAACACAATCATTACAGAGTGTGAAGAAGCGTTTTTTGAAAAGGTCTACCTCAACCTTTCCCCTTCGTTCTCGCCCATTACCAATTCCCCATTCTGAAGCGGATGGAAGTATCCCCTCTTCAAGTCGGGTGCTAATCATTCCATGTAAAACATCTTTCTTCGCTCTCAGTGCGAAGTATTCTGGGCAGTTTTCTGTGATGAAGTCATGGAGCAGTCGCTTTTCGAGCACCATTCCTGCCATAAGGTCGGAAATACGGTGGGTTTTAGGGACCGCTGTTCGTTCATCAAGGGCGCGTAGCGATACATAATATTCAGCAAGTTTCTCCGTGTCCCCAATGGCATATGCCAGTTGAGCGGGAGGGATTGCGCCATCATCCTCTCTTTTGGTCCAGTCGCTGGTTTGCTCATCTTTTGAGAGTTCGAAGTCGCAGCACCAATACAGCCCATCCCGAAGTCCACGTCTTTCAATATCTGGCCGTAGCCGCTTTAACTCTTTGATGGTGTCAATAACTCCGCGTGGAAACAGGCCCTCTTGAGCGAGGACTGAACGCTCAAAATGCTCATTTTGAATGATAAGTTCCCGAGCTGTTTGACTGTGTAGTACTGCACCAAGGGGACTCATGTCATGAAAGAGTGGAGCCCCATCTGTCCCTCGTCCACGAACAGCATCGAATACATAGTTCTTTTTCGCCTCCCAATCGGTAAACGTGTAAACACATGCTTTATGTGGTTTATCAAGAGTAGTCTCAATATCGAAAGCAAGAATACCACTTGTCTTCTCTGCAAGTTCTTTACTGTAAAATGTGATCTCTTCAGCAGTTTTTGCAATTACGGTTTCAAATTGTGGCGTATAGGATGGAGCAATAGAGGCGATTTCTTGGATTTGTTGAGGCAAGGTGTCATTGTGAATTTGCGTGGGTTCAACGGTACGTATAAGGATGCCTATCTCTTCATATGGAAGCTGATGATGAACAAGTTCTCCAATAATATGAAGTTGCATGCCAGGGAGAATTTCTGTGTTAAGGAAATTCAAGGAGCAAAACCCTGTAATTTTTTGTGCGCCGTCATTTAAGGCTATCCTGATATGATCTTCATACTGTTCAATTGACTCAACAATCAGATCTTTGACAAGAAATAATGGGGGACTCGTGTAGGGAGCGGTTGCCTGAAATGCTCTTACTTGTACCTCAAGTCGGCTTGTGACTTCGGATAGACATAGCTCAGTATCTGCCTCCGTCGGACTTTCGCTTAAAGGGGTAAGGTCTAAATGACAGCTATCTAATCTGAGTCGTGGATGATTGGTTACAGTACAAAGAAGCGCAAGCGAATCTTTGGCTTCCCTAATATCAGTAGCAGAGAGCAGTTTCACTACTTCTGCTCCATAGCCAGTATCAATTGCTTTTTGAAGAAATGGTCTTACTTGGGTATTGATTTCAAGGGGAGTATATTGCTGAGGGCCAATCAGCCCTGTTTGAATAGCCAACAATCCAGGTACATCTTCTGGAGAGGCATTCATAGCCAAGGAACCGTACAGAGCGAGCATCTTTTCCACACCATTGGATTGAATTTTGGGGTGACGTGCGAGTGCAGCAAGCCTGATATTCTGTTCCCAGGAGAGAGCCTCTCCTGTTTGTTGCTCTGCGAGGGTATCGAGGTATCTCGCCATCAATAAAGCAAGTCGTTCTGGATGCGTCCCTTTAAGTTGTAGCGAATGTTCGTGCTTCCATTCCGCATCATAAGAGGTAGGTGTTCCCTCACCTCTTGAAATAGTGATATTTGAGGCGACGTTTTCCTTTTCCTTGGTCAAAGAAGCTATGTCTAGTTTGTTAAGTGTCGATTCAAGTATAGAAGCCGCCACTATGCTGCTGAGCGTATTATCATGAATGATACGAATTGACTGACCCTCTTTTAACTTTTCAAAAAGATGCTCTGTGGCCTCAGCGAGGGTTTGCCAATGCGTTGATTTACGAGAGATATCTGGAATAGTGTCTAACGTACGAGGACATAAGAGAGTGGCAGCGGAATCAGGAGTATATCCACGAGCGGATAAGACACGAGCAAATGGTGCGCATCGCTTTAGCTTTTGTTCGATTTGTCTCGCGTTCTCTTCATTGTGTTTACGAAGGATAAACTGAGTCGGAGCAGATAGAGAATAATGAGGAGGTAAGGTTTCAATCCGTTCTTCGGAAAGAGATGCCGTTGGCTGAAGTTGCCGATTGTGTACTTCTTCAGAGCGGAGTTCTACAATTTCTAATGAGTCGCCATTCATAGAGCTTTGATTAATGCGAAATGGCAGAATGAAGAAGGAGTAACGTCCTGAAACTCCCGAACTCTCAGCCATTTTCAGTCGTTCGTTCGAGTATAGAGAGCTTCTGACACTAAGCAATTTTGGAGCGTTACAATTTTCTCTCTTGTTCCTAGTATGGAACTCGACAGAACTTCAGCTAACTCCCTAAAAAAAGTGCGAAATATCGTCTGAAAATGGCCTTGATTGCGGTTATCGGGTGGTGTTCCTCGCGACCTGCGACTTCAATGATTCACTCTTTTTCTATCCTACGGCAGAAAAAGCTGGTGAAAAATTTACTAAGAATCAATCCCCTCTTACCATCGTTCTTGTCGAAGGAGTTAGACATTGATGATGGATCGCGACTCGGATCAGCGCAGCGGCATGCGTAAAAATACTCAGGGAGGCAAGGAGCAAAGTTCTGTTCAACGTGGCCTCTTCGAACCTCCCAGAGCGGCATCGTTACGCCCGGTAAGCCAGCTGATCGCTCAAGCTGCAAGAGATCAGATTCCAGCAGCTATCACTCCTGAGATAAAAGTACGTGCGCAAAAGCCCGAGATGGCTGATGCAATCCGTGATCGCTATAATTTTCAAGAAAAGCTTGCTCCTTTAATTCTCGCGGCGAGAGATTACACTCTGAATGCTGAATTAGAATTCCGATTAAATCCCTCTCTAAGCAGCCTTCCAGATATACGAGAAATGAAAAATGGAAGTTTCATTATCTCGCACTTAGCCGACTGCATTATTGAGAAACGTCCGCTGATGATAGCAACCGATTTTGATAATGATGGGATTGTTTCCAATATGATTGCAACTGATATTTTGAAGTCAGTTGGATTTAGTAACCTTCACTCAGTCTTGCCAATTCGCGATGAGACAGGCTATGGCCTGAGCGAGAAATTTTTTTGGAAGCAGCATGCAATAATGCGAGAGAGATTCGGAAACAGGCCAATGTCTCTGTTAACGGCTGATTTTGGAACAACAAATAAGAAAGAGATTTTGCAAGCACAAAAAGAAGGCTATTGGGTTGGAGTGCTTGATCATCATCATGTCGGGGATGTTGACTGTCCAGCAGTTCTTGGAAATCCGGGACAGACGGGATGTGGATTTGAAGACAATGTGCTCGCAGCCAATGGCTTAATGCTTTTGACTATGTTTGCAGTGCACGACGAATTGAAGAGGCGTGGTGCGGTGCAAGAAAGCATGTCACTGAAAGATTATCTTGTACCTGCTGCCATTGCTACGATTGCTGATTGCGTTCCCTTGCGAGGCGCGAGTTGGACGATTGCCTATCATGGCCTCCGAATGTTTGAAGACTCTCCATTTCCTGTTTTTCAGGAAATGCTTTCAGCAAGAGGTGTCAGAGGAACACCCTCTGGTTCTGATTTGAGTATGTTAATCGCTCCAATGATCAATGCCGCCGGCCGTCTTGGAGATGCAAATTTTATGATTGAAGCACTTGCCGATCGGCAGGTGCTATCCGCGCGGGCTACAGCAGAACGCTTGTTATCACTGAATAAGACTCGACAAGATATTGAAGCAGCAATGTTGCAAAGTGCTTTGCAGTCGCTTCCAAAGGAGGTTGAAAACTTGCCGCGATTCATTTGTCTGATGGATGAAGCGTTCAAGGAATCAGATGGGATACTGAGCGGATATCACAAAGGAGTAGTCGGCATCGTCAGCCAGCGATTGGTGGAGCGATATCTACGTCCTGTAGTGTTGTTTGCTAACTATGACGGAGAAGCCTCAGGCTCGTTTCGAACTGTTGATGGGTATAACCTCATTGCAAATTTAGATAAATTAAGAAAGCATTTTATCAAAGTGGGCGGTCATCCCGCAGCTGCTGGAGGGACTATTGACGCATCCCAGTTCAGCAAGATTTCAGAATTACTGAATCGGAGTGTAGAGCTCGATCTTGGTGCCCAGTATAAGCCACCGTCCTTTCATGTCGATGCGGTATGCACCTTACGTGATATTAATCCAACAGCAGTCAGAGAGCTAAAACGCTTTGAGCCTTTCGGAACCGATAATCCAGAGCCAGATATCCTCATCCCGGATTTGTTTGTTGAGAAGATGCGAGTATTTGGCAAGCATCGGAATAATCTTAGTGTTACGCTTTCAGATGGGCATCGAACGATTGAAGCGGTGTATTGGCGTAGGACTGATATGCCTATGCTTCAGCATAATAATAGAGTTCATATTATTGGAACTCCAACATTAAATGCATCAGGAGAGACCGTTCAGTTTTCTTTAAAGACCGCCTTGCCTGCCGATGAAGGAGTAGGGAGTAGCAAAGGAGGTCGTGTATGAGTCTTGAGCATAGTCGACAACTCCCGGAAAGGCCTCCTCATATAACGGAAGTTAAGGCAAACACGTTGTACACGGCTCTCTCCGTAAAGGAAGGAAAAGAGATAGTATCAACCGTTGCTCAACAGAGTCTATTCCCAGATGAAGACGCACAAACGAGTGTAGTAAAAGTACGAGGCTATGAGCGAGAGATTCCAAAAACAATCGAAGAATTTGCTATTCAGAGCGGAAGAGAAAAAATCCTTCGGACGAAGACCTTTCGATTTATACCGGGTCAGATAGCAGCGCTACTCGAGCTAGATGCGAGTGAGCAAAATGCAGTCGTCGCGGCCAGCACAGGTGCGGGCAAAAGCTATGTAGCTCTTGCGCTTGCTGCCAAGTATCTTCAAGAAGAAGACCATTCCAAAGTACTTTATATTACTCGACAGAAGCCATTAGTTGAACAAGTCATGCGGGATGCTCAGCACAGCCTAACGCTTGCTGCAGGAGTATGGCAGCGCTTACGGGCGCTACACCGGCCAGTAAGCGAAAGACCATCTATGCGAGCAATGCCCGACTCCTGTTCGCTACGCCTCAAACAATTCAAAATGATCTCGGCATAGGAAGAGGCAAGAATGCTCCAATTCTAGATTTGTCATCCGTAAGCCTTGTGATCGTTGATGAAGTACATAAAAGTCGAGGTCGTGACGCTGCTGCTTGCATTTTAGAGCACGTGAAGAATGAAGAGATCAACACAAGAGTTGTCGGCTTCTCGGCAACTCCATATATGAATGAGAACGAGCAACGAGAACTTCTCACAAAGCTGAGTAGGAAGACCGATCTCGATATTGGGAAAAAAGAGTTTCGAGACGTCGAACGAATTCTTTTAGATGTTGGAGTAGGTACAAAACATTATATTAAACACGATGTTACGCTGACGCTGCCCATCAGAGCGCCGGCAAAGACGCTGGAACAGGGCATAACGGACTGTCATCAAAAAATTGTAAGAGCTCTCTCTGGCTTTCCTGACTTAGCACAAGAGGCTGAGCAGCTGATGAGTTGGAATGAAGATCGTACTGTTCGAGTTAAGGGGGAACATGAAACGTCGCATTTTGCACGAGTCCTTCGTAATGCTATCGAGAATGATAAGAAGAAACTGCCGTGGCGTGATAATCTCATAGATCATGTTTATGTACTTGGTGCACTGGGTCGTTATCATCACTATTTGACTCAAACAGGGCGCTTCTTTTTTCTTGATCGTGTGGGAAGAGAATTCGCTGAGGCTCAGCTGGTGCATGTAG
>RFPC01000053.1 GCA_009926305.1 bacterium | reverse complement strand
CCTTTCTCCATATTTTTATCTCCTTTCTCCATATTTTTATCTCCTTTCTCCATATTTTTATCGAGGCTCCGTTTTTGCCTTGAGTTCTCCTCAGCGTTCGTCGAAAGCCCCTTGCACCGTCCATTTAACTATGTGCATCTTTGAATCTCAAAGAGCATCTATCGTTAGGAGTTGTGTTCACGTCTAAAACCATGGGGTTACTATGATTAAGCTACGACAGGTAATGACTTCGTTTTGTATACTCGGAGTTTTCGCGTTTTCCGGTATCGGACTACTCGGCAGCCTTCCCTCTACTGCTCATGCATCGGGAAGCTATGCAAGCCGACCTCCAAAGCCGCCAACATCCGCTAAGGCACAATATGTGCTTGGCAAGAGCATTTTTGAAGGAAATGCATCACTTACTGGTGGTGGAGACGCCGCATCACAGAAAGCAGAACTCTCTGGTCTTCAAGGAGCACTTCCTGAGTCAGCAAAAGCAAATCTGACTGGTCTTGCCGGCAAGCTTTCTGACAAGGAGATGTCTGCCCTTAAGGTATATCTGAAGAAGCGCTTTCTTATTAACTAGGTAGAGCGATTACTTTGAAAAAGTTTAAAAGGAGATCCGAAATGAAGATTTATTCTAGACTACTAGTAGGGTTTGCTGCTTTGTTGCTCTACCCAGTTGGGCAAGCAACAGCTCAAAGCCCATGGCTTCCTGGAGAAGGGAACAAATCTGTTTTCTTCGACTACACATATGAAGAGATCCCAGAATACTGGAAGGGAAGTGCTCTTCGACCAAATATCGACCGTGGAGGACGATTTAATCACCTGACTCAGCAGACCTTCACTTTTGGATATGAGCAAGGTCTGTCAGATGAGCTCGCTCTTGACGTGAGCGTTGGCTACACGCGACTCAATGCTGGTGGTGGAGTAGGAATTGCAAATGGTATGGACGATACTCGTGTAGGTATCCGATATGCACTCATTGACGAGTTCGCTGAGGATGCGGGCGATTGGACACCTACGGTAACGTGGTTCTCTCGACTCACAATGCCAGGCTCTTACCCACAAGAGGGATACGACACGCACTTTTGCTCGGCTGGAGACAAGGCGTGGGGATTTGAAAATGGATTTCGTCTCGGTAAGGTGATCAATGATTGGTTCGGTGTCTACGGCTCGCTCAGCTATGCAGTGAAAGAGGGAGGGCAGCCAGAGGAGATCAACAGCAGCTTTGGAATGTACGGCTCAATTACTGACCGGCTTACTTTCACTGCTGATATCGGACACCAACATGCGCTTGGTGGACCGGACTTCTTCGGACCAGGATGGAGCAAGGAATCAACGGCTCGTTCGAAGGAGCGATTCACGAACGTCGTTGGTGGACTGAACTACTTCTTTGAATCCGGACTTGCGCTCAGCCTCCGATACGGAGAAACAATTGACGGTGAAAACACTGGTAAGAAAGATCCGTTGGTTGCTTCTACCATCAGCTACTCGTTCCGATAGAACGACACGGCTGGCTGTAAAGAGCGGTGTTAGCTCCCTTCCTCCCTTGATGGGATGGCTCTCTTAACGAGTAGCCACCTCAAGAAGGAGCGGGGGAGCTCACCGCTCTTTATGCTGATGTACTATGGATTACGCACCGGAAGCCCTGCGTTTTTCCAGGCTTTTTCAGGGTGAGCTCACTAAAATAGGAGTGCACACTGGTTTCAATATCAGCCAGACTCGAGAGCCGTTTTATAGCATCAAAGAATTTTCTTCCAATGAGTGAATTTCGCGAAAACCATGTGGAGAACTCTTTAAAGGCACCGACTTTCGATCCTGTTTTTGTCTTGGTCTCTTGTTCTTTAAGGTAAGAGAGGTAGTCAAGGGCAAACGCATAGAGGAGAGATACACGCTCGTCCTCTTGAATAGAGAGCTCGCCACTATTAAGAAACTCCCTAAGGTCTCTAAACAGAAACGGATTGACCATCACCCCTCGTCCACACATTACCCCAGCAACGCCGGTGTCTAACATGCGAATGGCTTCTTCTACCGAAAAGATATCACCGTTTCCAACAACAGGATATGGAAGCGTTGTGGCAGCTTGGTGAAGGGGCCTTAGCTGAAGAGCCTCGGGATCATAGCTCCCCTTCTTTGTTCTCGCGTGGATTGTCAATAAGTCGAGGGGAAGTTGCGAGAAGGTCTTTAGCAGCATTGAAAAATCGCTACTTGAGTCATATCCAATTCGTGTTTTCATTGAGAGCCTCCCATCTGGATGCGCTGCTCGCGTTTCGCAAACCATACGAGAGAGTTTATCTGGTTCTTTCAGGAGTGCCGCTCCTGCGCCATGGGCATTTACTTTACGCGAAGGACAACCGACGTTAATATCAATCCAATCCCTGGAGGTAATCACCCCCCTCTTTCGCAACATCCGAATGAGACGAGCGAGAGTCTCTGGTTCAGATGCCATAAATTGAATTTGTAACAATCCAGTATCGTGGCGGTGTATCGGTTTGATCCTCTGGTTGGGGCTTGTAATTCGTATAAATTCCGTAGCAACGGTATCCACTCCACCGATATCAAGGATTAACTGTCGTATGCCCCCATTCGTTAGTCCCTCCATTGGTGCAAGCATGAGGAGCGGAGAGGGAGGAGATGAGGGGAGATTAAGCAACATGAGAGGTGCGAGTTGATAATTCACTTAAAGAGGGAAGGATGAGAAACCCCACGTTCAATGAGTTTACGCGCTTCCTCTGGAGAAAATCCAGCATTTGCCCAATCGGATGCCTCTTTGGGAGTAAACTCCGCCTGATACCATCCAGTCGCCTCCTCTGGGGGAAAGTGCCAAGACTTCCAAAGCCCTGCCACAGAGGAAATAGGAACGCCACCTTGCATCCAGATCTGAGCTTCCAACGGAGATATTTTATAGGCATTCCAGTGTCCAGCCTCGTGGGGCGGAATACCGAGTTGCTCCCACTGCTCACTCTCTTCCTGAGGAATGTTCGCATCATCAAAAGAGAAGGTTTTTTTATACGCTGCACAGAGAAGCATGAGATCGAATGCTTGGGTTCGTAGGAGACCCGGCATAGCAATGATTTCTCCGAACAGTGCATGATAAAACTCGAGTGGCAGATCGGAATAGCCTTGAAAGGCGACAATAAAAGAGTTCACATGTTCAAGATCTTTCTCACTTGACTTTACGCCGATGCGAAATCTTGCGCTCTCTTCTGTATTACCGAAATGTTTATAGAGTTTATAAAAGCAGCGAAAGTAGTTGTCGCGAGCGTACGTTTGCTTCCCTAAAACAGCGAGGAGGATCGCAATCCTATTGCGTGGAACTTCATCAAATTGTTTTTGAGTGAGTATCGAATCCAAATCTGTCGCCAAAGCTTTCATATCAGAGATGAGTTCGCGGCTCATGGCGAATACCTTCTTGCCCTCACTACTTTTCGGTTCATCCCATTCGAGCTGAAGGATTGGCTTTCCGCTCAGGGTTTGTTCAAGCCACTGACTGACCTCTTGAATCTTTTGTTGGAGTTCTTTGGCCTCTTCCTCATTCATTGAGGTAGAACCCAGTCGCTTGAGAATATTTTGATATGCAAACTCACCCTGGAGCGCAGAGATTACGTACGAGAGGATAGAATGTGAGAATTCAATATCTTTGGTAATAACGCTCATTCAAATCCTCTTCACAGTTGTGTTGTTCTATTGTTGGCTTTTCTAATTTAGACTTAAAAAATAATGGATTTTCAGCAACTTAAAAAGACCAACGTTCTTTCACAATTTTCAAACAACTTTATCCACTAGTTATTCACAGGTGTGAAAAAAGAAATACATAGATGGTTATTCAGTTAATTCAGAAACTTATGCATATAACGATGTTATTTTTTGAGGAATTGAGATTTTAATTATGGACACAAAGCCCTTCCTGACCGTATATCTGGTGGTGGAAAGGTTAGCAAACCCCAACATATTGTGTCTCTGAGAGCTGGTGTACAAAATGACGCTACAGGTGAGCCTTGCCGAACAACAGCCGTAGAGGGGGGGGCAGATCGGGCTCAAAAGAGCGGAGAGGTCTTCCCAAGTGGCTCGTGTCTTCCCAAGTGGCTCATGGTCATTATCAGGAAGATTCAGATGTAGAGCAGCACTGGGTTGTAGAGCAGCACTGGGTTGTAGAGCAGCACTGGGGAAGCGAAAAACCGAACCGAGTAATCGCGAAGAGAAGGGTCGCGAAAAGAAGAATTAAGAAGCGCGAAGTGAAGAAAATATAGAGGAGAGGATCCGTTATGTTAGGTGGCTCAAGCAGTGAAGAGGGAAAAAGGATTGAAGGGCATCACAAGGTTGCAGCAGAGGTTACGGTAACAAAAACCCCCGCAGAAGCCATGATCGTTTCGCATCAAACTGGCAGTTCATCACCTCAGTCACCAGATGAATGTACCGTAGTAAAGAGAGACGGAATGCTCGTGCCGTTTCGTCGAGATAGAATCAGAAGAGCCATAGAGCTCGCATTTCGAGCAACCCGTGACATTCCAGAAAGTGAGCCGCTGCCGAAAGACATTTACAAAGCAGTCCAAGCAACAGCAGAAAAGGTAACAGAGGAGTGCTTTCAAGCAGCACAACGGGGCGCATGTCTTACCGTGGAGGGAATTCAAGATACGGTAGAGCGGATGCTTTTAGATGAAGGACATTATGAAGTCGGAAGGAAGTATATAGCGTACCGAGATGACAGAAGGCTACGCCGTGAAGACTCCCCTCGCAGTCTAAAGATTTATCGACGAGACGGGAGCACGCTCGTTCGCTTCAATCCCCTGAAAATTGCTTCAGCAGTAGAGAAGGCATTCCGAGCAACATACAAGATTGAAGGACCTACCCCGCAGGAAGTTATTGATGCAGTAAACTTGCTGACCTCAAGAGTCGTGAAAGGAGCGGTTGAGGCTTGTCGTAATGGGGAGGCGCTGCACATAGAACTCGTTCAAGACGAGATCGAGCGGCAGATGATGGCAGAAGGGTATTTTCAGGTCGCTAAGGACTTCATCATCTACCGTACATCAAGAGCGATTGCTCGTGAACAAGAGCGAAGTGGAAGAATTCCTACTGCAGCTGCCGCTACTGAGCATCAGGGAGGGGTTCCAAGTGCTGAAACCTCTCAGGTAGAGCTCGCTATAACAGACCCAGGAAAGATTTTTACCGTAACAGCAAAAGACGGAGGTTCCTTTGAGCTGAGTGAAGGAGAATTGCGCCGTCGAATTGCATACGCATGTAGAGGGCTAGAGCAAGTAGTTGATCCAGAGACTATTTTGGAGGACTCGCTCAATAATTTCTATGAGGGAGTAAAGATTGAGGAAGTCGATTTCTCTAATATCATGGCGGCAAAGGCGCGTATTGAGAAAGAGCCAAGTTACTCAAATGTTGCAGCGCGTCTCTTATTGGATGTGATGTATCGCGCCACACTAGGAGTCGATGCACATAGCCCAGAACTCGAGGCAACGCATCGCTCGTATTTTAAAACCTATCTCAAGAAGGCTATAGAGCTTGAACGAATCGATCCTCGATTAATGGAGTTCGATCTTGATGCTATTTCATCGGCTCTACAGCTCGATAGGGATCAGCAGTTTGCATATCTGGGGCTGCAAACCTTGTATGACCGTTATCTTATTCACCACGAGGGACATAGACTTGAAACGCCGCAGATTTTCTGGATGCGGGTGGCAATGGGTCTTTCTATCAACGAGGGTGAAGAGAAAGAGGCAAGAGCAATAGAGTTCTACAATGTTCTTTCAAAGTTTCTCTTCATATCCAGCACACCAACGTTGTTCAATGCTGGAACACTCCATCCACAGCTGAGCTCATGCTATCTCTCAACGGTTATGGATGATCTTAAGCATATCTTCAAGGTGGTAGCAGATGATGCGCAGCTCTCGAAGTGGGCTGGTGGGCTTGGCAATGATTGGACAAACGTCCGTGCCACAGGCTCATGGATTAAGGGCACGAATGGAACGAGTCAGGGAGTGATCCCCTTCTTGAAGGTGGCAAACGATACGGCAGTAGCAGTAAATCAGGGCGGTAAGCGTAAGGGTGCGATGTGTGCCTATCTTGAGACGTGGCACCTGGATATCGAGGATTTTCTCGAGTTGAGGAAGAACACTGGAGATGAGCGTCGACGAACTCACGACATGAATACAGCAAACTGGATACCTGATTTGTTCATGAAGCGTGTAACTGAGAATGGAACATGGACGCTCTTTAGCCCGAGCGACGTTCCCGATCTGCATGACCTCTATGGGAAAGCGTTTAATGAGCGTTACGAGCAGTACGAGCGGATGACAGAAACTGGAGAGTTGAAGCTTTTTAAGCGCATAGAGGCTGTGACGCTATGGCGAAAGATGCTGAGTATGCTCTTTGAAACAGGACATCCTTGGATAACATTTAAAGATCCATCGAATATTCGTTCTCCACAAGATCATACTGGAGTGGTTCATAGCTCCAATCTCTGCACAGAGATCTTACTCAATACATCAGCCGACGAAACAGCGGTGTGTAATCTTGGTTCGGTAAACATTCATGCGCACTTAACAGCTGGAGCGATAGATCTAGAGCTTCTCAGCGGAACCGTGCGAACGGCAATGCGGATGCTTGATAACGTAATCGATATCAACTTCTATCCGACAGAGGAGGCTCGGCGTGCCAACTTAAGGCATCGTCCGGTTGGACTTGGCTTGATGGGGTTTCAAGATGCGCTGTACGAGCTTGGTGTCAGTTATGCAAGTCAAGAGGCCGTACGGTTTGCTGATGAGAGCATGGAGGCAGTCTCGTACTACGCTATCTTGGCATCTACTGAGCTTGCAGCCGAGCGTGGACACTATGAAACCTTCGATGGGTCAAAATGGAGCAGAGGGATACTGCCGATCGACTCGCTTGATCTGTTAGCAGAAGAGCGTGGTGGAGATGCCCTTGATGTGGATCGGAGCGCGAAGCTTGACTGGAGTATCGTAAGAGATGCTGTAAAGCGTAATGGCATGAGGAATAGCAACACGATGGCGATAGCGCCAACAGCTACGATCTCTAATATTACGGGTGTTACACAATCAATTGAGCCTTCATACAAGCATCTCTTTGTGAAATCCAATCTCTCGGGAGAATTTACGATTAGTAACATTCACCTCGTCAAGCAGCTCAAGCAGCTTGGAATGTGGGATGAGGAAATGATCGATGATCTGAAATATTTTGATGGATCCATTCTAGAAATTGAAAGGATTCCAGACGAAGTGAAACAAATATTCCTGACGGCATTTGAAATCGAGCCTGAGTGGATTATTGAGTGTGCTAGCAGGCGGCAAAAGTGGATTGATATGGGGCAGTCTCTTAATCTCTATCTGGCTGAGCCAAGTGGAAAGAAGTTGAACGACATGTACACTATGGCTTGGAAGAAGGGACTAAAAACAACCTATTACCTCCGCTCTTTGGGTGCTACTCAAATTGAAAAATCTACAATGGATATAAACCGTCGAGGATTGCAACCACGGTGGATGAAGAATAAGTCAGCATCGTCGGAGATAAAAGTAGATAGGACAGAGGATAAGGGGGCTGCTGATAAACCATCATCGCCCGCAATGCCGAAGGAAGTCTGTAACCTCGATGGTGATTGCGAAAGCTGTCAGTAATTGCAAGAGCTCTTGGGGATTGCAAGAGCTCTTAGGGATTGGAGCAAAAAGAAGAAGGTAGGTATTAAAAGAGGAGAAAAGCTATGTTGAACTTTGATGATGCAAATGGCAGTGGGGATGAGACAACAGGAAATGATGAATCTGCTGGCTCAGAGCAGCGATTTATTGCCTCACAAAAACGACTCATCAATAACAGTAAGGTTGATGTAAATCAGCTGATGCCTCTCAAGTATAAGTGGGCATGGGAGCACTATCTCAATGGATGTGCAAATAACTGGCTGCCAACAGAAGTGCCGATGTCAAAAGATATCGACTTATGGAAGTCAGATAAGCTGACAGAGGATGAGCGGCGAGTAATCATGAGAAATCTTGGGTTCTTTAGTACAGCAGAGAGCCTTGTAGGAAATAACATCATTCTTGCGATTTTTAAGCATGTAACGAACGCAGAATGTCGTCAGTATTTGCTACGACAAGCATTCGAAGAAGCTGTTCATACACATACCTTCCACTACATTGTTGAATCTCTCTCTCTCGATCAGGGCGAGGTCTTCAATATGTACAATGAAGTCAACTCTATTCACGGGAAAGATAAGTTTGAGATGGAGCTCACGGCTGATGTCTGCCGCGATGACTTCTCAACAGAAACAACAGAAGGAGTTCAAAAATTTCTTGAGAACCTCGTAGGGTTCTATGTTGTAATGGAAGGGATCTTCTTTTACAGCGGTTTTGTAATGATGTTATCGTTCCTTCGCCAAAATCGGATGACTGGAGTCGGAGAGCAGTTCCAGTACATCTTGCGAGATGAGACAATACACCTGAACTTCGGCATAGACTTGATTAATAGTATCAAGGCAGAGAATCCAGAGGCATGGACTCCAGATTTTCAAGATCATATCGTTGATATCATAAGACAAGCAGTTGAGCTTGAATATCAGTACGCGGTTGATTGCTTGCCTCGGGGTATTTTAGGGCTTAGTGCTCCAATGTTCCGCGAATATGTACAGCATATAGCAGATAGAAGATTGGAGAGAATCGGGCTACCTACGCAATACGGCTCTAAGAATCCATTCCCATGGATGAGCGAAACAATTGACCTCGGAAAAGAAAAGAACTTCTTTGAAACTCGAGTAACAGAATATCAGGGAGCTGGATCGTTGTCTTGGTAAGTACAACGAATCAGCTGTTATTCTCCTGGCCAGTGCGAAGTGGATCTTATTTGCTAATCTTCCAACTTTGCACTGGCACTTCTTTTTTCATTGCGCATCTTCTTCTCTTCATACAATTCGTCTCTATCATAGCTTGGGCAGACGAGCCGGTTAGGGTTGCGTCTAAGGGAGTTCGGGAGACAGTCGTTCATGCTGCTAGAGAGGTATCAGTACATGTGCCTGAAAGCCTCTGGTCCTATAAGCAGTATGACCTTGCCTTTGGCTCGGGACTCGCCCTCGGAGAAAATGGACTGCTTTGGGGAGTTACCGACAGAGGGCCTATTATTGGAGAGGATTGCCAGGAGGGAGTGGTATGCAATGGATTGCGATATGCGCTAGACGATTTTTCTCCCCTTATCGTTTCTCTCCACCAATCAACACATTCTCATGAGTATCAAGCGAACAGTGCTATTCCCATACATGAGACTCTCTTAGAAAAAAACAGCATGCCAGGTAAGCGGCCTGGCCTGATATGCAATCAAGAGCATCTTCTTGATCCAGAAGGCGTTGCGATCGACCAGGATGGATATTTTTGGATCGTTGAGGAGTCGAATCCAGCATTGTTGAAAGTTCATCCACAATCCGGTGCTATTCAAAGACGGTATGTGGTAGGTAATGGGCTACCTCACATATTAAAATATTCACAGCAAAACAAAAGCTTTGAAGGAATAGCGGTAGCAGAGGATGGAGATCTTTGGATAGCCCTCCAAGCTCCACTCGCACTCGAGCTACAAGACAAAGGACAGGCTTCGGTAATTCGCTTGGTGAAGTTCTCGCCAGAGAGTGAGAGAGCCGAGATGTATGCGTATTCATTACATCATATATCACCCTCTCATCGTCAGGAGGTGAAAGTTTCTGCTATTGAGGCGATTTCTGATAGCAGGCTTTTACTATTGGAAAGAGTACATGATGGAGAATCAGAGCGATCGTATCTGACGCTATTGAGCTACAAGGGACTTGTTCCATTAAAAGAACAAAAAAAGAAAAAGAAAGAAATAGAATCAAGAACATCGCTAGCTAAATTCGAAGATAGCCTCCTTAAGACAATTTCACGAACTCCACTTCAAGACGAGTGGTGTGGTGGTTTTCGGAAATTTGAAGGAATGGCTTACGACGCGAAGAGAAGCGAGTTTATCCTAGTACAGGATACTGATTTTGGTGTTACAGACGAAGAGTCATGTGAACCCTCCTCTTCTTCCGGAACGACGTTATGTATTTTAAACATATCACTTGCGAGTGCGTTTTCTTAGTTGCAATCCGATAGTAAGCAGGAGTACGCCAAACGAAATGAGCGCCCATTCATAGACATATAAGAGGTGAGTAGCCGACGGTACAACAGTGCTAAAGGCTGGTACGGGGTACTCTCTCTCAGGATTTACTCCACCGGAGGTTACCTTATTGAGATCGCTTCCTAGATAAAAAATCTCATTTCGAGTCTCTGAGTTCTTCACTAATTCTTTTGTAGCGATATCGGAGGACGTTGACCGAATAGTTTCTAGGTGAATAGGGAGAAGAGGATAGGGGAGATGATTCTGGAGTAACTCAATATCAACACGGTATCGCTCATCAATCCAATCGGAATCTGAGCCGCGACTGGGCTTTTTATCTTTCGGAGAGAAGAAAGATCGTGGCACCTCACTGATCTTAACGAGTGCTTCAAATGAGGCTCGTGCTGGATGCTGGAACTGTTTACGCGCTTCTCCAGACTTTACAGAGAATGGCAGATAGCCACGATTCACCAGTACGTATTCTTTAGAAGAATCAATTTGTAGTGGCGTGATGACATGAACGCCTGGACCATCTGAATCATCTCTTCGATTCCGTTTTACAAATTCATGTGAGAAATCGAATGTTCCTTCTACAAGAACTCGGCGATGGAGCAGCTGAGAGGCTTTTGCTGGGTCAATGGGGAGGAGCGTCTCGAGCGGAACAGCAGGGAGCTGGAGACGGGCGTCAAGCTCGCTCAGTAGGGACTCTTTCGCCAAATACCGCTCCCATTGCCAATATGAGAGCCGCGCGGTCACGAATATGCAGAGAATCCCCAAAATAGTGATTCGCCACGAGAAGTTAAAGCGTCGATTTTTGGTCATAAATTGTGCTCTTTGAGTGATTATGAGACTTTCCTCCCGCGGGGAGTTGAAAGCTTTCTGGAAAACAATACAATCTTTCCTCGTAGTTATAATATTTATAAAAGAGCCTATGCGACAACTCTACCTTGCTTCAACTGGATATTCGAGGCCAGACACTCGGCTGTTTGATTCTATTTCACTTGGCGATGACGTTGTCTCATTTCCAATTCCCGATATTCGAACTGCTCTCACCCCTGAGTATCTTAGTGAAACAAAGAATGAGGATCCTTTTCAAGTCATGCCTGCTCTTCTTGCTACTCCGACCTCATTAGGAGCTGAAGCAGCACGAGAAGCATTACAATTTGGGAAGAGAGAGCCGCAATCGCTGGGCTTAATATTGGGTGCAACCTGTACCCCTCTTCAAACAACTCCCACGGAGTCTCAGCGTGTTGGAAAAGAATTGGGGGTCAAGATACCTGCTTATGATATTCAAGCAGGAGGTGCTGATTTTGCGTTGCATCTCGAGACTCTTTTGTCATGGAAGGAAAGTAGCTTACCGGAAAATACCCTGATCTTATCCTCACATATACCTACGAGTCGAATTGATTTTCGGGAAGAATCCATTGAGCAGGCAGTGTTTTCTGATGGAGCAGGAGCAGCGGTTGTCTCAACCGTAAAAAGTGATCTCAGAGTGAAAACAGCAGTAGCGAAGACGTTTCCCTCGCTTGGAAAGCATTGGACTATCGATCTTTACGGACATCTTGAGGTAAATCTCGGTATCGAGAGAGAGGTTTTTGTTCCGCGACTGCTGGAATTGATCAATGAGCATGGTTCGCTGATTTCTGAAGATGCATTATTTATAGAATCGCAACTTACTCCGCAGAGCTTCTCCCAGTTACAAGAGGCTGTTGGTATTGGGAAGTGGCATAGCTCTTTTAATGACCTTGGAAACATGTTTGGAGCATCTCCTTTTGCTGCCTTACGATATTTTCAAACCAAAGAAGAGATGGATGCAGAGCAGATTGTAATTCTGCTAAGTGGTGCTGGTCTTTCAATCGGTATTATTATTTTGGAACGGGAGGGATAGGAATGCTCTCAATTCTTGGTATGGGCTTCGCTCACCCGAAAAACGAAATCTACAATTCATTCATTGAAGAACTAGAGATTGGAACAAATGAGGAGTGGATACTCGATAAAATCGGTATTAAAAGACGTCTCACAACTCTTCCAATTAAGTATATTGCTGAGACACGCAATAGCGATCCTCGAAAGGGGAGAGCAATCGCAGATCATAATACGACGAGTCTTGCGGTTGATGCTGCGAAAGGGGCAATTCAATCAGCACAAATTTCTCCAGAGCAGATAGGGCTTATTATTTGTAATACGTGTACGCCTGAGCAGGTAGCTCCGGCGGAATCTCAAAGAATAGCAGCCGAGCTGGGGATTGAAGCTAAGGCGTATGATGTTATATCGGCTTGTCCTGCCTTTGCGTTGCATATGAGTTATTTATCGAATTACGAGGAGTCGGCTCTACCGGATTACGTTCTTTGTGTATCGGCTGCAGTCCTTACTCAGAGTGTGAATTATAATGATCGATCTGATAGCGCCATTTGGGGAGATGGGGCGTCTGCATGGATTGTATCTACCAAGCATCCTGGGAAGTTAAGAATGTTGGACAGTTATTTCACGGCAGATCCAACTCGTTGTGATGCGGTGGTTGTCGATACCTTCGGGCATTTTCATCAGGATGGTCGGGCAGTAAGAGATTTCTCAGTGCGACAGACCGTGAGACTCATAAAACGACTAGAGGTCGAGTATGATATTGACTGGGAGAAAGATATATTTGTGGGTCATCAAGCGAATCGTACGATGCTGGCACAGATTACGAATAATAGAAAAATCCCAGATTCAAATCATTGGTTCAATGTGACAGAGATTGGAAATCAAGCTGGAGCTGGAGCGCCGGCAACTCTTGCTGCGAATTGGGAGAAGATCTGTTCTGGACAAAAAATTGTAGTTGCAGTTGTAGGAGCAGGTTTAAGTTGGGGGTCGGTTCTGTTTGAAGCTGTTTAGCCAGCAGTTGCATTGCACTTCGAAAGAGTTTAAGTCGAATGAGCGCTGGCAACTTTTCCTGATTTATCTGGAGTGCCTCCAATGATGGTTCCGATAATAATCAGAGCTACAATAAATACCTCACTATCTCCAAAATTGTATTCGAATAATCCGGCAATTTGCCATGATAAAACTCCGCAACCAAGGGCAAGCTGGAGATAGCGGAATTCTGATGGCAGCTTTTTCGAAAACGACAGAATAAGAATAGCTCCGATCCACCAGAGGTAACTTACAATTCCAAGCCAACCGAGTTCAACGATAATGTTAATGAGATTGCTGTGAAAGTGATTCATATTACTGGGGATATCGTGTGAAAACTGCTCTATAAGCCGAGAGTTTTGAAATCCAATTCCCAAGGGATACCGGACCAATAGTTCTCCTCCAAGTTGCCAGATCTCACCACGACCACCTACCATGAGAAAATGCTCCAGTGAATTAAGGAGCCGAGTTCGAATTGGTTGTAGGAGGAGCAATGCAAAAATAACAGGGATGATGCCAAGTAAGTATCGGGGTCTGATGGTAATAAGAAGAAGAACGAGACCGATGGTTACACCGATCCAGGGCCCGCGCTTCATATTGATTACTAATGCGGCGCATACGAGCGGAAGGACAAATTCAGACAGAAAGGCATAGAGTCGAGCTTCAACATGGATGGTGCCTCGTAGGCGCATGAGAAGATAGCAGTGCTTAATCAGAAGGAAACTCGACAGAGAGAAGAGACAGAGAGTCGTTATGGGCGAAAGGCTTAGCGAGTTGGAGAGCCCCAGGAAGATAAGGAGTAAAAAAGTAATCAATCCCGTAAAGAGCGTCTTCATAATTGATTCTGAACTTCTCTGCTTAATCTCTCCTCCAATACAGAGGGCAATGATTACAAAGAGACCGATTCCAAGCTGCCCAGCTTCGGAAACTTGACCGTGGGGATAAGAGAAGAGCACGTTTGGAAATGCTGATTCTAATATCGTATGAAGAGATTCAATTGAAAAACCAATGGTAAGAGCCAGCAATATAGTTCGCATATAATTTCTTTCGCGAAGGAGGGCATAGAAGGGAATCAATAGAAACATCCCTGCAAGGCTAAGCCCCTTCGTAATGCTTCTTCCTGTATCGAGTCCGAATAGTGAGGAATACAGGATGCAAAAGACAAAAAAAAGTGCAGGAATGATCGTCTTTGGATAGCGATGAAGTGCTTGTTTGAGATTCGTACGCTCAGAGTAGCCATACCACAGTAGGCCAGGAATTATGGCAAAATATGTCAGAGACAACTTGATGGGTATTAGTGCTGCAGCAAGAGTACCGGTCAGTGCAAGAAATGATATCGTATGAGTCATAGAACAAATTACTTGCTTTGAATGGTTACCGACTTCGTATCTTCTTCCTTCCAGACATCATTCGTCCGAGTTCGCTTGGAGGGCTTCCTCCTTTATTCTTCTCTGCTTCTTGCATTGCGGATACTAGTTCATTGGTAGAAAAAGAAAAGCTGGCGCCAGACGGCTGTTCTGCAGAAGGTTTTTGAGCCACGTGGCCAGCAGGTTTTTTGTGTCTCCAATCTGCCTGAATAACGACTCCTTCTCGAAAAAGAACCTCTCTACCACTAGAGAAGCGCCACAGACTCTCTCTCTTGGATTCACGTTCTATTTTCTCAAAAGGAAATCCCAGTTGGGTTATAATATCGGAAGGAGAAAGCCCCAGCATGGATTCTGCTTCAGCAAGTGCGAGGTAGGGAAGCAGGAGAAATGTAACACCCATTGATACTAAGAGGAGTTTCCTTACACTTCCGATGAGATTATTCGATTTGGATGAATACCTCATTCATCGTCTTCCTCGGGATCAAATCCAGCGAGTATGTCTTGAGCGAACTGAGCAACGAGCGGCGCTGGATTGTCAGCAAGTACGTCTTTAAGAAAGTTCATGGTCGCCTCTTCATATCCAACGTGGTCAATTGCATCAACGAGCATTTTCTTATCTTTTTCCGGGTCAGAGGAATTTGTTAATGCATCAAAGACAAGTACTACGCCATCATTCCCATAATTCAGTAGTGATTTTACTGCTAGGTGGGAATATTCATCGCGTTTCAGCACAAGTTCTTGAAGGTATGGAAGGGTCGCTTCATCAGGAATCATTTCTCCAAGCCCTATTCCTAAATCATAATACCCATCAGTTTCTTTTCGTGAAACGGTATGTTCATAGAGTGTTTGTGCCGCAAACTTACTTCCTTGATTGGTTATTGCTGCAATAGAGGACTCTTGTAAGAGCTCGTTTTTATCTTCAAGAAAATTTGCGAGAAGCTTAACGACTTTATCATCACCGAGTGCAAGTTCTAGAGACTCGGCAAAAATATCGGCATCATCTTCATTGGAGGCTTCACGAATTGAATTGATGAGAGTCTCAATATTCTCGGGGCGACCACTGATTGCAAGAACCTCCGAGTAGTATGCCTTTTCATCTTCATTCGCATCAGGCTTTAGCATAAGACTGATTACTTGCTGGTAGAGCGAATCGCAAAAGGCACAATCTTCTCCCAGAAGAGAGAATTGTTCGAGAATGATATCATCATACTCTTCAGCGCCTGCTTGGATAGCAGCGAGTGCTTCCTGAGCGTTCGTATAAATTTCTGTTGCTGGACGAGTATCGAGTTCCTCAACGTTCTCTAGTTCGATATCTGAAAAGTCAGTGATCGTTCCTTCATTAGACATCGATGCAGTTAAGTCTTTATTGCCCGAGACCTCTTGGACATCGGTCTCTTTTACAGGTGAGGTAGTAGAGGCCGATGGAGATTCTGGGGCCTTCATTACGCTGAATACCAGCAAAGCTACTAGTATTATACCGAGAAGAAGAAGGAGAGTTTTTTTCGGGTTTTTTGTCATGTGTACTCTTGCGGCTAGAATTCGTTTTTCCTGGTCTTATTGTATACAGGGAACCCGTCTAATGAAAAACCCCGAACTGAACCTGATGAAGAAAACACGGCTAAATCCAGCCAGAGTAGCTATAATCGTGCTTTACCGTTGTTGAGTCTTATCAAAGAGCGCGGATTATCGATAATTCAGATTTGGCTGTAGCCAACGCTCTATCTCTTCAATCGATATGCCCTTCCACTGACTTTGCCCAGCCCAAAGTAGTGTGAGCGAGGATGGGAGAAGTAGAGACCAGAGACGGCAGCAGCTGGATACATTGCGAAGTTCTCAGTAAGGGAAATACCGATGTCCTCACACCTGAGAAGTTTAAATAGAGTCGCTTTCTCGGTATGATCTGGACATGCTGGATATCCGGCAGCAGGACGAATTCCTTGATATCGCTCACGGACGAGTTGACGTGGTGTTAGGTGCTCATCTGGAGCATACCCCCAGTAGTCTTTTCGAATGAGATGGTGAAGATACTCGGCAAAGGCCTCTGCCAGTCGATCAGCAATCGCTTTCACCATAATCGCATTATAGTCGTCATATTCTGCCTCATATTTTTTGAGGAGAGTTTCAATGCCGATTCCTGCAGTGACCGCAAATGCACCGATATAATCTGGAATCTTTTCCTCCTTGGGAGCAACAAAGTCAGCCAGTGCAATATTACTCTGCTCACTGCGCTTCCTCGTCTGTTGTCGAAGAGAGTGAAAAACCGCACAAGTCTCAGAACGACTTTCATCGGTATAAAGTTCAATATCATCATGGCCGATAGAATTTGCGGGAAAGAGTCCAAAGACTCCTCGAGCCTCAAGAGACCGATCGACAATAATCTCTCGAAGCATTGCTAGAGCATCATCGTGTATTTTTCGAGCCTCTTGACCTACTTTGGGGGACTCAAAGATATCTGGATATGAGCCCTTTAGATTCCAAGTAAGAAAAAATGGTGTCCAGTCTATGAATTCGCTGATTATCTCTAGAGAAACATTATTCAGGATATGAATCCCTGGCTTGCGTGGTACAGGTGGAGTGTAGCATCCCCAATCAATTTCGAGTTTATTGAAACGTGCTTCTTCCAGAGTGCAGTAGTCACGTTGTTGTTGCCGAGTAAGGTGCTCTTGCTGAAGTCGTTTATAGTCTTCATTCGTCTCGTTAACAAATGTATCTTTTAAAGTAGAGGAGAGAAGGCTGTTTACGACGGGCACACTTCGAGAAGCATCTTCTACATGAATACACGGGCCTGAGTAGCGAGGAGCAATTTTTACAGCAGTATGTTTTCGTGAAGTAGTGGCGCCTCCTATCAGAATAGGGAGCGTTAGCTGTTGACGCTCCAGCTCACTGGCGACATGTACCATTTCATCGAGTGATG
>RFPC01000052.1 GCA_009926305.1 bacterium | reverse complement strand
CAGGTAAACATCTTAAGTTCACCTTTTTACCAAGAATTGATGCCGATGTCGTAACAGCTCAAGTGCGACTTCCGTTTGGAGTCTCTATTGAAGAAAGTAGACGGGTCCAGAAGCTTCTGGTTTTGGGGGCTGAGCGTGCAATACAAAGGGCGGGTGGTTCACACATTGCAAAAGGCACCTATAGTCAGATAGGAGGAGGGCTTGTCTCTTTTGGTCCAGGTCCTGCTTTTGTAGGTGCAGGTGGTGCTCATGTTCTCGCGGCTCAAGTCGCGCTCGTCCCCTCGGATCAGCGAAAGATATCGGGCATGCAGTTCTCAAGACTGTGGAGAGAAGAAGTTGGTCATATCGTTGGTATCGATACGCTCATTTTTCAAGCTGAGACGGGGGCAAGCGAAGGGCTTCCGATAGAGCTTAATCTTAGTCATCCCGTGAAAGAGACTTTGGAGGAAGCGGGCAAAGAGCTGAAAGCTATTATAGAGACCTATGCTGGAGTATCTGACACTGATGATGGTGTTCCGAGTGGTAAGAGACAATTTAGCTTTACGGTAACTCCGTATGGAGAAAGTCTTGGCATTACTGCAGCCGAGCTTGGTCGACAGGTAAGAGGTGCCTTCTTTGGGGTCGAGGCTTTGCGTCAGCAACGTGGAAGAAATGAGATAAAAGTTAGAGTCAAGTTGTCAGAGGATGAGCGCTCAACCCTGAAAACACTGGAAGAACTAGTAATTCGAACTCCAGCAGGGGGAGAGATTGCGTTCTTCGATGCTGCACATGTTCAGGAAGGACTATCATACACCGAGATTAAACGAGTAAATGGACGGCGAGTCGTAACAGTTTCTGGAGATGTAGACGAAGATGTTTCAAATTCAAATAAGATTATTGACGAGCTGCTAAAAAAGCATATACCAGCGCTTCAGCGTCAGTACCCTGGATTAACGTATAAGTTTGCTGGCGAGAAAGAGGCGCAACAAGATTCGCTGAGTAGTCTCGGAATGGGATTTGCAGTAGCGATGTTGGTAGTCTTTACTCTCCTAGCGATACCGTTTAAGAGCTATATTCAGCCCATTATTGTTATGCTGAGTATTCCTTTTGGTTTCATCGGAGCTATCGCGGGGCACTTTCTTTTAGGATATGGCCTGAGCATTATAAGTCTCTTCGGACTCATAGCACTCTCAGGGGTAGTCGTGAATGATTCGCTGGTCTTAGTTGTGACAGCGAATAGGGAGCGAGAAAACGGTCTATCGACTTATGATGCTGTTATTCGAGCTGGCAAGAGACGACTAAGACCGATTTTACTCACCTCACTTACAACATTTCTTGGACTGGCACCGATGATATTTGAGACGTCTATGCAGGCGCGCTTTCTTATTCCAATGGCAATTTCTATAGGTTTTGGAATTTTATTTGCGACAATTATTATTCTCGCCATTGTGCCAGCTTTCTATCTTGCGATTGAAGATATACGAGTGCTTTTCAAAAAAGCGAGCTAATCTTTTACGAGATACTAAAGACGAGGTCTCCTCTACGCCCCTTGAATTGCCGGTTCTCTTGTGTTGAAGCTGTTTCATGATCAATTCGTTGAGCCGGTATTGAATGAGGAGATGATGGCTCTTCGCTCAGAACATTATTTTGGTCAAGTGTACGCCTAATAATCTCTTCCGTATCGAGAGGTTCTTCTATCACTGATTCAGCAGCTACAGCGATCTCATCGACTGTTGCATCATTGGATTCTCGGTCTGTTGCTTCAGTGGGCTCCACCACTCTTTCTTTTACCTCTTTTTCAGCTATTCCCGTCGTTACAATTGTTCCTTCCAGTGTAGCGAATGACTCTGTTGGTAATGGTTGAGCATTCAAGAGGTCACTGTTCATTTCGTTTGAGAGTTTTTCCAGGCGTTCGAGTGTTTCATTGAGTGATGCGGTATTTTGTATCTCTTTTTCTTTTGTTACTTCAGGAATGAGTGTTTCAGTGTGCTGATGTTCAATCACCGCAGGTATTACTGTTTCAATTTCTAGGTGTTCGGATTGTTCTCGATCAACTTCAGGAGATACCTCTACTGCCTTGCTGTGTTCAAGAGGCTCTTGGTTTAAGGACTTTTCCTGCTCACGCAAGGTATCTTCAACACGTTCTGTTTCGAGTGTTGATGCAATCATCTCTTCCTTGACTTCTGTAGTACGCATTGCCGCAAGTATATCGTTTATTGAGGCTGGCTGGTGAAGAGCAGGATCATTTGCATTATTTAGGTCCTGTTCTTCCAGGGTGTCTGTTCGCATATCAGACTGGGAGTCACTCATTGAGTTGATAACTCGGTGGTGACGATGGTCTTGGGAAATCTTTATTCGTTCTTCGCCCGTAATCACTCCCTCGGTCTGAAGTTTGTTGAGATGCTCTTCCGTCGCTTTTTCTTTAAATTCACTGACTGAGACGTGTCCATCGCCGTTTGTATCGAGGGCTTTCATCAGATCAGAAAGTCTCGCTTCAGCGGCATTATTGGCTTCAAGGTCGATATATTGCTTGAGATCTACTACCTCTTCCTTTTGCAGAGTTGTATTTAAGTCAGACGAGGGGGAAGTAGACTTATCGAGCTCTTCTGGAGCTGCGAGTGGGGTAGTGTTCTGTTGTTGAAACATAAAACCGCGTAAAAAGTTTTCTAACCATCAGTGGCGTTCTTGAGAGAAGCCTACTCTACGGGTGTTATGGCAAAATTGCGTATTGAGGAGGCATAGAGAAAAAAATAATCGACCCACTTAACAATATTGAGTGTTATCAGCTGGTTGCAGATATTGCTCAATTGCATGAAACAGGTCGTGTTCTGAAACACGGTAATGTCGATGATTGCCTTTTTGGGACTCTCGATTGAAAGCGTTTAGTCCCGCTTGATTACAAATTTCTTTGATATCTGCACCAGTACAGCCTTCGGTAATCTCTGCAAGGTATGAGATATCAATTTCTTTATCCATCGTAATATTTCTCAGGAAGATAGAGAAAAGCTCTGTTCTTGCTTTATGATCAGGAGGTGAAATTTCAATACTTTTGCTGAGACGCCCAGCTCTCTTAAGAGCGTCATCTACGAGATCAACTCTATTGGTTGCGCCAATAATATAGACCCCCTCGATATTTTTGATTCCATCAATAATCTGTAAGAAATGGTTCAATAGATTTTCTGCCCATGCCTGACTCTTTCCCCCTCTTGCCCTTCCAATGGAGTCAATCTCATCTATAAAAACAACAGCCGGGCGGTGTTGTTCAGCTGCATGGAATAGTCTTGAGAGATTTTTTTCAGATTCTCCAACAAACTTTGAGATAATGTCATCTGCTGCAACAGAGAAAAAATTTAATCCCGCAGTGCTCGCGAATGCTCTTGCTATCGTGGTTTTCCCAGTTCCAGGGGGCCCGTGAAAAATGATTCCTTTTGGTGTCTCAATTCCATACTTTTTAGCTTTTTCGGGAGACCGGAGAAGTTCAACGATACTAAGAAGCTGCTTTTTAAGCGAGTCGTTGATGATGATATCATCCCAATGAACTTTTTGAGACTTGTGAGACAGAAAGAGGGGGGTGAAGCTGTTTTCCTCCTCTTGCTGCGTTGATTGGGTTTCTTGAGTCGGTATGCGAGTAGGCACACCTTGAAACCGCTGATTCAGCCATCTGTCGAACCTCGTTTTTCGAATCGCGAGGAGGGTAAGGAGCGGGCCAACAAAGTGCAGCAGGGGAAGGTGAGCAGTTTTTAGGTCGGGAATATCAAGCGAGGCTGTTTTTACGAGAAGCAATGCCATCAGTAAAAAGGTAAGTATTCGTAAAGTGAAATCTCCTCTCTTCCAGAATTTCGGTGTTGACCATAGTTTCGTCTGATATGTGTAATAGAGGAATGGCAAGGTAAGGGTAATAGTGAGCGTTAGGAGTGAAAACTCGAACGCAAACAGTGGTAGCACTTGATTTGGAATCTGTATCGGCACCATAAAACACCCAAAAAACTCGCAATAAAACTCACATTGTTATGGTCAATGAGTTCCAATATGTGCGGTTGGTGGGCGTGTTAAATAGGGTGGGCGTGTTAAATAGTAGGTAAAGTCCGCTGAATGGCTCTAACCTGCTATAATAGCTTGATTTTTCAAGATGCGATGATGGTGGGCCAGGGAAGACTTGAACTTCCGACCTCACGCTTATCAGGCGTGCACTCTAACCAGCTGAGCTACTGGCCCCAAAAAGGCTCAATAAAGCGAGATATGAGCAAATAAAAGAGTGGAGCTGAGCGGGATCGAACCGCTGACCTCCTGCGTGCAAAGCAGGCGCTCTCCCAGCTGAGCTACAGCCCCAAATACTTTACGATCTCATATCGCTTAATTGTCACGAGTCTCTATCCTCCCTGCTCACTAATGTCAACTCTCTGTAGAGTTACCATCTTGAGGGTAAGAAAAGAGGCGAATGACCAGGTGGGAGATGGTAAACAGAGTGAGCGTTCTCTGTCAAGTTACTGAGAATTTTCAGAAAGTTATATCTTCACTTTTTGTGGGAAGGTGCTCAGAGACCTTTTGTAATGGGCTTAAAATGCCGATAGCACTGTATTAGTTGGCTTAAAGGATACTAATGGAGGCAGTTCTTCTACTTAATGCGAGCTTCGAACCCCTGAGGGTTATCTCTTGGCGGCGAGCGGTCAATCTCTTCTTTCTTGAGAAAATTGAGGTACTTGAGGAGTATGACCATGAGATTCGCTCAGTTTCTATCGCTATCAAGGCACCTGCCGTTGTTCGATTATTGAATTATGTAAAGCCCAGAAAGCGAGTCCCACCTTTTTCTCGCTTTAACATTTTTGCTCGCGATAATTTTCAGTGTCAGTACTGTGGTAGTAATTTAACAGCAAAGCAAGCAACACTAGACCACGTGTTGCCTCGGAGCCACGGTGGAAAAACTTGTTGGGAAAACGTAGTTTGTTGTTGTCGTGCCTGTAATATAAAAAAGGGATCACGTACTCCCGAGCAGGCAAGGATGAAATTACATCAGGATCCGTTCAGACCAGGGTGGCTCCCTGTGTTACAGTTACGATTAAATGGAAAAGACCACCCATCTTGGCATATGTTCCTCCGTTACGCTTCGCACCGTTGAGGAAATGAAAGACACCTTAAAAGGTGTTGCAGAGACTGCTGCCCTCAATCCTCTTATCGATGCTCTTCTATCGCATGGAGAGGCTTATTTCGTTGGGGGTATCGTACGTGATGCTCTAATCGGAAAAACTATTAAAGACATTGATATCGCAACATCTCTTTTACCAGTCCGGTTGGAAGAGATTCTTACTTCCTTGAATTTTAAAGTGATCGAAACGGGCCTAGAGCACGGGACTATTACTGTTTTGGCGGGTGAGCAGTCTGTAGAGGTAACTACTTTTCGGTCGCCATCGAAGAGAACAGCAACACAATTTGGAGCTTCAATCGAGGAAGACTTATCAGGTCGAGATTTTACAATTAATGCAATGGCCTTTGATCTGCGGACTGAGTGTTTTATTGACCCTTTCGCAGGATTTCATGATCTTCAAGAGGGGATCTGTCGTGCCGTAAATGATGCCTATTCTCGCTTTCAGGAAGATCCGCATCGACTACTCAGAATGATACGGTTTGGATCAGCTGAAGGACGTGTGATTGACACAGATACTCTACAAGCTGCTCAAGAACTCGCTCCCCAGATCTCTGTTGTCGCACCCGAGCGAGTTCGCGAGGAGTTAGTGCATATTTTGATGGCACCTCTGCCTCATGTCGCGGTGCAACACTTGTATGAGGTTGGTTTATTACAGATATTAATTCCGGAGCTTATGCCAGCCGTGGGATGTCAACAGAACGAGTGGCACATTCATGATGTCTTTGAGCACACGTTGTGGGTACTTGAGCGAAGCTGTGATAGGCCACTGGTTCGGCTCGCCTCACTTTTTCATGATATTGGCAAGCCAGCATCTCTCTCCATTGATGAGGAAGGCCGAAGACATTTTTATAAGCATGAACTGATTGGAGCAGAAATTGCCGAGCAAATTATGACCCGACTCAGGTTTTCCAAGGCCGATACACGAGCTGTAACAAAGCTTGTTCGAGAGCATATGCGACCATTAGACTGTGGGGAAAGTGGGGTGCGGAGGATTATGCGTGACCTGGGAGAACAGTTCCAAGAATGGTTATTATTGAAGCAAGCTGATGCACCCCCAGTAATGCCGGAGACTGACTTTCGAGTGATGTATGAGCGGTTTTTACAGATGGTTGAAGTTGAACATCAGCGGAGAGAGGGGCCAGTTTACGGCAAACTTGCAATTAACGGTGATGATTTATTGGCAGCGGGTTTTAGTGAAGGACCTGATATTGGATTCGTATTATCGCACTGTGAAGAATTAGTTATCGAGTGCCCTGAGCAGAACTCTCGTGATACTCTTATGGAGGTGGCTCAATCCTTCCTGCGGCAACAGAAGAATAACGAGAGTAACTAGTGTATGTTTAAGAGAGGACGGGAAAAATTTATTATTTTCACTGTTGCGAGCATATCATTACTGCTTGGACATGCGTTATTCCATGAGCGGCTTTCGAGGGTCAAAACCCCATATGAACAATGGCTTTCGTCTGTAGAAGAGTCGGCCTGGAGCGAGCAAGAGGGAGAGAGTCGCATATCTATCATTGTACGACTTCAAGAGAAGGATCAGATTCAGAAATGGAGTATTGTAGGAGATATTTATCAATACTCTCCTCACAATGCACAGGTCTTGAAGTTTCTGCAGCTGATTCGTGAGGGGGAACTGGTCGAGAGAAATGACGTTGGGACAGATGCTCTTGAAGTAGAGGTATTTATTGAGGATGAATCTCAAGTAATCCCCAGCCTCATAGTGAGTGGTAGGACAGAGTGGCGTAACTTACGGAATAATTGGCCGGCGCAGAATTTGATTCTTTTATTAGAAACGGGTGCCATTCCGGTTGAAGGGAGCGCATACGTAAAAAGAAGAGAGGAAAGAGGAAGTCATGAAAACGAGGGATGAAGCGATGGCGCTTTTGCGTGAGTATACTCAGTCAGAGAGCCTTATAAAGCATGCACTTGGTGTTGAAGCGGCGATGCGTTGGCATGCAGAAAAAAATGCACTGCCTGCGGAAGATGTCGAAATGTGGGGAATTACCGGACTCTTGCATGACTTTGATTATGAGCAGTTTCCCAATCCTACGGCACCTGATGGTCATCCCTACAAGGGGAATATGATTCTTGAAGAGCTGGGATACGCAGAAGAAATTCGTATTGCGATAATGGGACATGCGCTATACACCGACACTCCTCGCGATACTTTGATGGCAAAGACACTCTTTGCCGTAGATGAGATGAGTGGGTTGATTACGGCTGCAGTGCTTGTGAGACCAGATAAATCTATCTATGAGTTGGGAGTAAAATCAGTAAAGAAAAAGTTTAAAGACAAGGCGTTTGCTAGAGGATGCAACCGAGATGAGATGCGTTTAGCGGCAGAAGAGCTTGGAATTGAGCTTGATGCGCACATTGAGAATATGATTGAAGCACTCCGCGGAGCAGCTGAGGAGCTTGGATTAGCTGGGGTGGTCAGTCTGGGCGGTCCCGTAACAGCGAGTGCATAAGTCTCGTTGTAATAGAGCTTTCGAGTTGAAACTTCTGGGCAAGTGCCCTACTACTCCTGTCCTATCATTCCAGGATAAAGCAAGCGCTAAAGGCGAGAGCGTTTTTTTTCTTACTCGAAAGTAGGCTCCTTCGTACCCAAGATAATGAGGTGAAATCCTGTACTATCCATTGGGATAGCATCCTTGAACTTCGCTTCTTCTGAGTCATTACTTCGATATATTTCGACGTCTTTATTCATGATACCTGGCTCAACCACCTCTTCAATATAGACCCGACTTCCTTGATGCAAAGCTGAGAAGTCAATGGGTTTATGAGTTGTGGATATAGTATGAGATGGACTCTTTCCACTGTTTTGACCTGATTGAGCTTCATGACCTGGCATGCTTGTCGTTGTCCCTTTTACGGGATGTTTTGTCACATGTATTGGTTGATGGGTTGTTGGATTGTACTTGTGTCCTTGATGTTTTGGATGGTGTCCCTGTCCATGTACTGGTCTCTTATTCGGATGATGTTCCTTCTGCTTTGAGGGTAAATTTGTGTTAGATGCTATCATTGGATTTGATGGGATTTTTGACCCTCCGCCAGTACCAGAGCCACCAGTACCAGAGCCGCCAGTACCAGAGCCACCAGTGCTAAAGCTCAGTGTGCCACCAGTTCCTCCAGTGCCCGAACTTCCACCAGTCATACCGGTGCTACCGCTGCTAGAGCTCCCACTTCCAGAGCTAGCACTATGACTCGATGAGCTGCCACTGCTGCTACCTAAACTAGAGCTACCGCTATGACTTGATGAGCCACCAGAGTGACCACTACCAGAACCGCCACTGCCAGAACTACTACTGCCACCACCCTTACTGGTTAGGACTGCATCCGGATGATCTGGCGTAGTTCCTCCCAAAGGATGTTGAGAACCTGAGTTATCAGGTGTCGTTCCAAGCGAGCTAACACCACTTGAAGTGCTCTGACTCTGTTGAGAGGTAGTCCCACTTTGATTCTGACATTGCCAAGATGAAGAGTGCTTACAGTTAGCCGCCCCAAATGCAGTCGAGCTTCCGAGAAGACACGAAAGAGAGAGCGCGGAGAGAGTAATCAGTCCTTTTCTATTTCTACTCATGACAGAGTGTATCCTTTAGAAGTAGTAAAATTAGCCCATGAGAATATAAGCTGCCTAAAAATAGAGAATGCTCTGAATCCAGAAACGGTTGTCGTTACTCGATTCATCACTATCATTCCCAGTAATCGGGCTTCGGTTAACATTCTCTCCAATCTGGTGTCCCCACATTGCACGTAATACAAGAGAATCTTCCCAGGTTTGACTCAAGCCAATGCCCGTAGATTTGAGGACAGAGTTGTTCTCTATAATCGGGTTTCCAGCCTCCCATCCTGGCCAAGTGTCGTCATGTAGCTCAGTCCACGCTACAGAGTAGAATACAGAAACCTGAAAATCTCCTCCCCATGGCATGTCATAAAAATCATACCTCAGATCCGCGTGAAGAGCTGCGCCATTATCTCCACTCGTTTCTCCCGAAGGATACCCCGCAACATTAAAGGGCCCACCAACGAAGAACTTCTGAGAGGTGTCAAGGTTGTCAGTAGTCCATTGTCCAGTAACACCTATGAGGGTGCCAAGATTTGCAAACAGGTGCTGAAGGCGAGAGATTTCATAGTTAATCTTGAAGAAGCTTCCCTCACTTCCTACGTTAAGACGATCAAAGTTTTTATAATCTTCATTCGCCAAAATATTATTAGAACCTACAGTAACATCGATTCCGAAGTTCCAGTTTCCATTTACCAAGAAATCATCATCGTGGTCTCCAGCAATGCTGAGGATAAGACTGTTGATCTCTCGCTTTGCTAAGAGCCCAATATTGTCGTGATCATCCAAGGTCATATGAGATAGAGACATAGTTCCAATTACGTTTGTATGTCTCCCTCTTAGAAAGGGATAGGTTATGAATCCCCTCAGCTCCGAGGCATCTCCTGCGCTGTCAAACTGACGAAACTGCTTACCGAGTTGGTAATCGAGATAATCGTAACTGACTCCTCCTCTCAGCCCATTATCTGCGAGAGGATGGCTATATTGAATATAACCATAGTTCGAGTCTTCGCCAGAGGTCACATAACGGAAAGTTATTTGGTCGCCTGCACCCGTAGGACTGTTGATGTATAGAGTTGTTCCAATTCGCTCTTCGCCAGTATACCATCCACCAAAATTGTCAAAGTCGATATTTCCAGTAACAGTCGGCTCATCGATAACACTGAGTTGGAAACGGGCTTGCCCAACTTCAGTTCCAGGGTAAAGAGCCGCATAGGAAGAGATTCCCGGAAGATCGTTTACGAGTAACATGCCTCTTTCAAAATGCGCCTTCTCGATTAACTCGCCTTCATGTAGTGAATTTTTAAGTATTCCCTCAACAACGGAGGTCTTAACCGCATTCTCGGAATTTCGGATAATAATGCCATTTTCCTCTAAGGAGCCTTCATAGACATGCAGAGACACAACGCCATCGTGAATCTCTTGCGATGGTGCATACACGCGGGCAGCAAATAAACCGCGGGAGCGATAGGTCTTCAAAAGCGCTGCTGCTGATTGCTTAATTTGACCAATGGTTAAAGTCTTGTTGACGAAAGGCTCTAATATATTTCCTATAACTTCTTCTGGAAGTGTTGAGTTGCCACTGACAATGAAACGTTTAACCAAGACCGCTTCCTCTCCGTGAGTTGCGGGATTGTCTTCTTCAGGGGATTTCATTTGTAGGACCTGCGAGTTCGACTTTCCTGGTTTTGCGAAGGTTTTATCTCGGTACCCCCGATAGACTTGAGTGGCTTCTGGATATGGGGAAGCAAGGCACGCTGATGGCGTGAAGACCAAAAGGAGGGATGCAAACTGCAATTCAACAAGCACGGAGAGAGCAAGGCAAAGAAGCCAAGAAAAGCAAGATGGTCTCTTCGAATGTGGCGATGTCAGGATTGTGCCGCTCATTTTCTGCATAAAAAATCTTCTAAGATGCGCTTGTTTCATCCACGTAGTTGATGCCACGTAAGACAAGCAGGGTACATGGGGCGATGCGGTATTAACGTTTATCTTTTCAACTCGCATACACCGCCGTAAAAGGTTTAGTAATCCAGCAAGCAAATATTGGAAAGACTATAATAATGAAGCTCCCAAAATGAAAACCGTTTATTTCATTTTTGATCACTGGTAGCTGAATGAATTCGAATGCCGGTGGCATAATTTCTCAAGTGCCCAGAAAAACAGTATTTAGGGTCTAGGTTCCAAAGCAAGCCAACAGCGCCTTATGCCGAATAACAGCGTCTTCTCGTAACAGGTTCTCTCGTCAAAGAGATTGTTTCTTCCGTCAAAGAGACTGTCTAGGAGTTGCCCCGTTTTAGGCGGATGATCAGTGAGGAAGGAATGTCAGTCTGAATTGTTAGGTGAAGCGGATGCAGGTGAACATCAAAGTTCGGAAGGTGCTCACCGTCGAAGCTTAATAAGAGAGAGTGGTTTTTCCCTTGGGTCAGTCGCAGTTTCTGTTGCACCTGGGCTTCGTTAAGACTTCTTGGGGTAATAAAGCTTTCCAGATCTTTTTGAACTTGTTCACGAACGGCACATGGCTCTTGAGAAAAGAGTGAAGTAAACCGTGTAAGACTCTCTCTGAAGGCGCCATGTGAAAACGCTTTTTGATCCTTCCACTCTCTTGATTCGTGAAAGAACGGCGACAGTGGATTATCGCTTTCGAAGTGCGCCAAGAGGTGCGCCACGGGATGAGAAAAGAACTCGAGATTTTTATTAGGAGATAGGAGAGCATAACTTTTTTGAGCCTCTGGTTGCCGTAGCTCTAACATGCAGGTGTAGATCGTGTATTCCATATCAAGATCGGAGTTCTCAATCGCAGATATGGTCTGTTTCCGAACTAACGGATGTAAGAATCGCTGCTGCATTTTTTCGCCCACAATCGGTGTCAGCTTGTCTTTTAGAGTGGTGTTTAACTCCTGTAAGGTTTCTCTCTCTACCGCGGGACTATTTCTGTGAATTGATTGAAATGCATCTATCGGATTTTGCATCGCTGCACGGTAGTCTGATGTATTCGTAAGAGTATCATCATAGGGAACGATAAACTGTGAAAGAAAGTGGGTGAAGTAGGTATCTGACGGTGAGAGTGGAAGCTTTTTGGGGCGGTTTAATTGTTTCTCATTATCAGGATGATTTTCGCTACTATTTCCATGGCTGGAAAAGTCTCCGTGCTCTTCATCTGGTGAGCTCTCATCTGGTGAATGGAAAAGCCCTGACATCTAAATGTTTCTCCACAAATCATTTTCAAGAATGAAGCTTAGAGAAATAAGCGGCGGTTCCCATTGATAGGAGGGGATAATGAGTTTTCCCATAACATCTCTTGTACCCCAAAAGATCATGGTTTGGATAGTAAAAAGCGGATCAAGGCTGGTGGGGAGTGATCTCTAGGAAGTTTCCAGAGCCCTTGACCTCTAAGAGCTTAGTTGTATCAGATTGCATGAGAGAGTTTATATTTATCCGATTGAGTTTATCTCGTTTTAGTTCTCCAGCATTTTGAAGAGAGAAGCGTACTTGTTCTAGTTGAGCAGGCACCACGGAGGTTTCGCTTTCTACGGATAACCGAATAAGCTCCAAGAAGAGAGGTTTGGAGAAGACGTAGATGCTTGCCGAATTACTGCTACGAACTCCGATAAACTCACATTGTTCACCGATGCTTTGGAGGTGTTTAGATGGGATGGTTATTCGTCCTTTTTCGTCGCTCTTGACTACATACGTCCCCATCAGAAGGTGGTTCTGGTCCTCTTGTCGTGGGGCGCTGCTCCCTGGTAAGGCGGGTAATCGTCCTTCGTTGAGTAGCAGTCTTGTCGCATGGTCTTTGATAAAGTCTGAGCTACAACCGTGTTCCTGTGTCATCTTTTAAGCGCTCCCGAATACGCAATACATTTTGGTTAAAGTTTAACACCTCCCGGCTACTAAGATAATTTTTCGTAAAGAAGCAAAACCCTGCTATCTAACTGAAAATAAACAATTAAATTAAATGTCATGTAGCCCGTATTCTTCCAGATATCACCTTATCGAATAAAAATGCATAATATTAGCATATAATGGTTTTGAAAAGGTGGCTGGTGGAACACGCTGGCTGCAGTTGGGCAAACTGATAGGTGTAAGAAGTAAGGTTTTTTAAGGTGGATTATGTTGATATCATTCAATTTTCCTGCGAAACGTCCAAAACACAAGAGCGCGAACCTGAATAGGTGGAGGGTCCCCTGCCAAAGTCTGCTCGGTGTAGTGTTTTGCCTCTTACTCGTTCCCTCACATTCCTTATTTGCTCAGTCTCACTCTGTTCAAGAGTTCCAGGACATGTTTGACGCGGGTACTCACTCCCCGAGCGCTCGAATGCCCGACAACCCTCTCTTGGTGGGTGGTGTCAGTGCGGCGTCCGAGACGAGTAGCGGCAGCATAGGATCGGTTCAATCTATTCCGACCGCAATCACAGGCTCAGTTCAGCACTCGGTGTCCGTGTCAGTTCGGGTACCAGGTGTTGTTCAATTAGAGCGTGGTGTCATGCCTGAGAGAGAATCTTCCTCAGTCGTAAACGGACTATTGTTAAAGTGATTATTGAGTCAGGGATTGAGAGAAGATGAAAGACGCTCGCAGTTGTCCCCAAAAGCCTTGTTTCCTCACCCGGTATACATCAGGCAGCAGGAATGAAAGTGGCTCTGTCCTTGTAGAACTTGCCCTTGTCTTCCCAATATTTTTAGCCATTCTTTCTGGCTTTATTACCTTTGGAATTGGTGTGTCTTCGCTCGGAATGGTAACGAGAGATGCTTATGTATTTTCGCTTCTGAGCGAGGCAGCTGATGAGAAAGAGTTTACGTCTACCACCATTCCGTTGCATCAGTTTCTGGTCGGACATCCAAGTCAACAACAACAGAGTGATGTTTTGAATGCAATGAGAAGCACTCCCCCATTCAATTTCGGTAGTGATGAGCATATGAATTTTTTCAATTATATCGCCGGAGAAGCATCGAGAAGAAATGATGCCGTTGGATTTACGAACGCTACCACTTATACCGCAACCCGTGTTTTGATCGACTCTCCAGTCAATGCCAACATGCCACTTGAGAAAAAAACAGTACAGCGAAGGATTCATTTATTTGGCACCAACTTCACTCTGGAAGGCGCGCACTTCGGATTGTTGTGATAAGATGAAACAGGCATACAGGCGGAGGTCTGGATAAGAGGTGGGTTTGAATCGCGAGACAAAAAAGAGATCGTTAGCCAGAAGGAGTCAAGGTCGTTTCGTAAAGACGAAGGGCACCTTTATACAAGAGAGAGGCGCTGCGTTTGTTGAGCTTGTCATCGCTTTGCCACTGCTTCTTTTCATAGGTTTCTACTTTTATGATCTCTCCGTGACGTCACTGTCGCGAATATGGCAGCAGTCAACTATTGGACAATTTGTTCGCTCTATTGAACAACCTCCTATTAGAGCCAAGATGTTTAGTGTTCAATCACAACAAGAGCTGTTGATAGCACCTTTATCTGATGATGAACTTTCAACAAGTTACTTTCCCCGTCTCATCGAGCAACTCGAGTTTTACATGTCAAACATCGGAAGCGGTGCATCCCGCATCACTCATGGGGCAGCCGCGCAACTCTATTTTATAGACATTGATACTGGCGAAATGAATGCTGAATCAGCGGGATATCCTACGGGTGCTCAACTGGCAATGAACGATGCATTCGTGACAACTCCCTCATCACAAGGATGTTTTGGAGATAGTCGAGATGTCTTAGAGACGGCTCTTAACAGCTATTCGATGTCGAGGATTCAGCGTATCCTTGAATCAAAGAATAAAAATCTTCCTCCGTTTGGCACTAATCTTTTTGAGGTGCCAATCTATAATCCCGTCTTACGCAAGATGGAGTACATTGATTCCTATCTAGAGATGAAACCCCTCTTATTTGTACTGCTTTGCTCGAATCCTTTTCGGTTCTTCTCTTCAACACCGATCACCACTCTTCATACTGTCTTTTTTGATCAGGAGGTACAGTTGCAGTGAAGTATCGGTGCGTCAAAACGAGTATGGGAAAGGATAGTGGAGCTGTCCTTCCGCTTGCAGCGATCTCCATTGTGTTACTCCTACTCATCACTTTGGTGATGACACAATTCCTCGTAGCGGTAGAAGATTCCGTAAAAAATGTGAGTAATGTAACCCAGACCATAATTCAGATGACAAGAAATCTGCCAAATAGGAGAGCAGCATATGATGCGGGTATCTGGGCCGTTATTCTCAATCAAGATCTTGATGCACAGTTTCCACCTCGTGATCGATACGCTGGAGCCAGTAAAGTTCAGGTAGAGGTTGATGGCAGTCCCAATGTGCAGCTCTCGTATAGTTATCCACAGGGAGAAACTGCCAGGGTTACTGCACGCTCGTCGGAAAGTACAACTTTTTTGACAGACGCATTTCTCGGTTTTTTGAATATTTTCCAAACCTCAGCTGAGTTCGGTGGTAAGCCGAGTAGTGGTGCACTCTTTTTCGGATTCGATAACTCGTTCTCGATGCGGGGTGCTCCTGAAAATGTCGATTTACCACCTGATCAAATAGGAACTCCCATTCAACGGTTATTAGAAGCAGCCAATATTCCAGTCGCTACGCGAGGAGAGGCAAATCATTTTTGTTATCCGATCAGTATGCAAAAAATCGAGATGCAGCTTGGACGTGATCTCTCGTTTCAAGAAGAAGTAGAGATGTGTTACTTCCTTGCTGGGCAGCTGCCATATGCGACTACTTACCGGGAACTTCCGATAGGGTTTGCCCATTGGAATTCGAATCGGAGTGATTCCGTTACTTATGCAGATCACAGGGGATCGATAATTCCTGCTTATCCTTCAATGGACTGCGGTTGTACGCAGGGGAGTGGAACGTGCCCATCTTCTGAAAAATTGCAAATCTGGGGCTACAATCCAGGAGTTTCTCTTGCTGTTCCTTATTGTGAACTCCTTTCATCGAATATGATTACTCGTGTCTGTGGCCTGAGTCATGAAACAGTCGCGGTCGGTGCGCCCTTTCCAGAGGAGCTTAATATGCCGGGATGGCGTACGACAGTCTTTGATCATACTACATGTCCCCAAAATCGGTACTTAAGTAAGGACGTAGCAAACGGGAACCTCTCTGCGTTGCTATGTCAGCCCATGAAAAACCCGGTGACAAATGAAATCATCGAGATATCTGATGGAGATATCTGTCGGGCGCCGTTTCAGTATAATAGTGTCTTCTTAACGAGACCTGAAGTTGAAGATCTTGAACGTATGACAACCAATGTGGGCGGGATTAGTCAGGGTGAGATACTGCTCCGTGGCTCACCACCATCGCAGTATGTCTCTTTGGTAGCGAATCTCTCCGATTTTTGGATGACAGCGAAACAGCTAACCCAGAGTGCTTTGATTGGACTTTCCGAGAGGTTTCCACATCTTGGTTTTTACGTATTTTCCGCACCTCACCCGTATGGAAGTTTTCAAGAAACAACTCCTGATGGAAAGCCAATAAGGGGCGTTTTTGAGTTTCATAATTGGAGATCGGGAAATATTTATGAGGAACAGATACACCTGCAAGAGGATCTCTTGTCATTAGAGATATTGGACGCTACCGGTCAGGTAAAGACGGGTCTCAAGAATATGTCGACGGTGTTTCCGCAGATTCGCTTGAATGAGAGCCTTGTCTATTGGGATCATGAAGAATTTCCAAACTTAAATCCAAAGCCAGGAACAAAGCCTCAGCTTGAGCCAGCATATAAATACTCGGTGGGCCATTCTTTGAAAGCTCGAGAATATTTGAATGTCATTGATAATCCATTGCATCCGTTCCCATCTTCTCATGGGGCGTTATCTTGGCAGCTTGAGGAGGGTGGATATCCAGGAAATCATCCCGCTTCGTATTATCACTTCCCAGTAGGAGGTATGACGCAGATTGACTTACGGAATCCGCCAGGTATCTACCCCTATTTTCCAAGAGCAAAACTCAATCCAGTCTGGAGTGATAATAGTTATCAAATCCATCCCTCATGGAGTAAGCTGGGGAAAACATCCAAGCCTCTATACTCGTTTGGTAATCTGAAAGATACGGATCTGCAATCTGGACTTCAGTCTGGCGCTCCCTTGTCTATCCCTTCCGCAATCAATAATCCAGTTGGAGCATTTGCTTATCTAACGCCTTCTCTTGGTGGTACAAATACCCATGAACTTTTTGCTCAGTTTGCCGATGATTGTCAGGAATATAGAGATGAGATGAATGATTCACGGGCCCGGTGTACTGCTTTGATTATAACCGATGGGGAGCCACGAGTTCATAGTGTTCAACAAGGATTCGATCAACTCGCTCAAAATGGAGAGTTTGCACAGCTCACCGCAATACCGCAGCCATCCTTTGGTGCGGTTGATGCTCCGGGTACCCTTATGCATCAAGTCAATAATGAACTGTTGAGATTTGAGGCGGATGGAAATACCTTTGTCTTTCTTATCTTTATTCAGCATCAAGAAACGTTAAATGCCCAAGCGAGTTATTTCCTAAGCCTCTTTGATGCTGAAAATCCCAATGGAATTAATACCAATCCACAAAATCGAGCCCTTTTTAGAATTGACTATGAAGATCCAGATGATTTTCGTGAGAAAATGGTATCGGTGCTGAGGCTTGCAATAGTGCTTCTGAGTGACCGAAGTAAGCTCTTATCAGCAAGAACTCAGTAGGAAACAATGAGGGTCTGCGGCGAGCGACATCTCCTGAGTTCGGGAGTTTTGACGAGTTATGGGCTCGGAACAATCAGGGGCTCCTTTTGCGTAAAGTCATGTTCGGTTCGTCG
>RFPC01000051.1 GCA_009926305.1 bacterium | reverse complement strand
GCCCTTAAAAAGGGTGGGGCGGCACTGATCAATATTGGTGATCGTGATGATAAAACTACTACCGGTCACACGGTGCAGGCAGTAGCTGTAAGGTGTGATGAGAAGGGAGACCTCTCTAAGGTCACATTCCGCGATCCAGTGAACCCAGAACGCACCACCGATGCCACTGTTTGTTCGCCGCCATGTAGGAGATGGCATTCAGCCGATACGAGATATAACAACATGACTGCCGAGGGCTTCTACACCATCGGACAAGCTGATCGCCCGTAGAAAGCTCTCAGGAGTTCGATACCCACAAAAAAAGAAGCTGGTACCTGAGGGGGGGGGAATTCGCAGGTTTACGATACTGCCGGAGAGACTCCGCAGGAGAGTAAGAGTCGATTTGAGAGAGAAGTTCTTCCGTGCCAGAATGGTGCATAACAAAAAAAGGGAGTGGAGCTCCAGTAATCAGGTACCAGTAATCAGGTACCACCATCTTTTTTAATCTTGGTGGGTACGTAATTGAGGGTGGATACGGAGAGAGTAACCCAATTGCTTCTAACGCGACAGAATCAGGTCGAGCTCGTAACCGTCGAGTAGAGGTAATTTTAGAGAATAGTTACTAACAACTAATTCTCACCCTCAATAGAACAAAGAACAGCTCTAGCGAGATACGGCTTTTGCCAGGTCCAAAAAAGGCGAACGGGGAGCTCTATCTCAAATCTGTCAAAATCTCTTCGCCCAACGGGAAAAACTACACAGGTCAGGCCCTAAAAGGAAAAACTTCCGCTTGAAGAGCACGACAGCTAATGATTCTTCAAAAAAATGACCTCATCCAGCTTCATTGCTCATCAATCAAGCCCCTACCATTCAATGATCATCAATACTTCCAACTACCCGTTTGATTTTCCTATCGATCATAGGTATAGCTCCAGCGCGTCACATTGAACGTTTCTTTTATAAGAGGTGATTTTTATGCGTCACATCCACTTCCACCCGCTCCTACGCTTTCTATTCACGCTCGTGCTCACCACCAGCGTACTCCATCCGTTCGCACATGCGTGCACCGGAATATCGCTCACCTCTAAGCCAGACAATGCGCACGTCGTTGGACGCACTGTCGAGTGGTCGTTAAGTGACGCCCAGCACTACCGTATCGCCGTATTTCCGCAAAAACACCAATATGCTGGTCTCACCCCAGAAGGATCAACCGGAATGCAGTGGAGTGGGCGTTATGGCTTCGTCTCGATGACTGCGTACGGACAAGACTATGGACCAGATGGCCTGAACGAGAAGGGGCTCTACGTTGGAATGTACTACCTTCCCGGCTTTGCTGAGTATCAGACATTCAGATCTTCTGCGGCACACCGCTCGCTTAGCGTGGGAGACTTCATGCAATGGATGCTGTCTTCGTTTAGCACCGTTGCAGAGGTAAAACGGAATATTCGTTCTGTCGATGTCGTTCACGTTGAAGATCCACGTTTTGGAGGAGCTCCATTACCGTTCCACTGGAAGGTAAGCGATCCTTCAGGAGAGAGCATCGTGATAGAGTTCACCAAGGGCGGACAGCTACAGATATTCCCTGCGTTCCTCGGTGTTATTACAAATGCCCCTACTTATGACTGGCATCTCTTGAACGTACGGAACTACCTTCACCTTGAGACATCACCAAACAACCCACGAGAAATTGAGAATATGGACCTTCATCCATTCGGTGCTGGCTCTGGAATGCTCGGACTACCTGGAGATTTTACCCCCCCCTCTCGATTCATCCGTGCGGCTGCCTTTACAGCGTCAGTTCGTCCCTTGCAGAATGCAGAAGATGCTGTCTTTGAGGCCTTTCGGATTCTTGACAGCTTCAATATTCCACTCGGAGTAAACGCGCCACGCGATAAGATACCAAACGATATTGAGAGTGCGACGCAGATAACCTCCGTTGCAGATCTTACCAACAAGACCTACTACTATCACACGATGTTCAATCGACAGGTGAGAAAAATAGACTTAGCCAAGATTTCTTTTGCAACAGTAAAAAAGCAGGTTCTTGATGATGACTCTCACCGTCGGCACGAGGTTCGAGAGCTCGTCGTGAAGTAGTAGTTTGCCATATAAGTGTCGTTGCGTACGCCAGCATTCCGCACCGAGTATTCCAGAAGGCTTTACCGCGCTCCGGAGGATCTTACCTCAAGAGGCCCTCTACCTTCTCGTCAGCCACTTTATTCACAAGGCAAGTATTCGAGAACCAAGTAAAGTAACTGGCAAAGATAAAAGGAAGATTCGACGCTTTATTCAAATGCATAAGGAGACTCTTCATGAGGCTTTCTATGCAAAAATAGGTAACAAATAAGAGCGCTCTCTATGCGTTTGCCGTACCGTACTGCTGCATCGGGCACGATATCAAATACGAACTTAAAGGTCGCTGAATTTGATACATTGATAAATGCCGAGTTTTCAAAAGAATATACTTTTCGTGCCGACAAGAGGCCTCTAGAGATCAGAAAAATCCTTAAAGGCGAGCACTCGGAAGAATTCTCAACGCTGTTCTTACCACCTAATGAAAAAAAGATGGTGGTACCTGATTACCGGGGGGGCTCATAAATACCAAAAGGCGCGGAAGAAAACTTCTTCGTGTCGTATTTCATGAAGCGAAGCGGTAACCTCTTTATTGCGCAGGAGCCTCTGAGCTTTCTCCGTCGGCTCACAGAATATGGAGTAAACAACTTTCATAGCGACAGTTTGGGCCCGAGACCGTCGCCATGGCTCTGCTCCAATCTCGTCGTCATGCTCACGTATGTCAATCACAGCCTTTAAGATCTCACAGGCATCTTCTTCAGCCTGCCTCTCGGATAATCCAGACTCCATGATGAAGGAGATATTATTAAGATGTATCTTCGTCTGAACGTGAACGTAGGCTTCAACCCATAGTTTGAAATCATCAGGACTCGAAGACTGTGCTTTGCCGCTCTTTGGAAGTGATATGATTAGAGTCGTTAAGAGAATAAATGGAAAGAAAAAGAGGTTAAGGTGTTTCATCTTGGATAGCTCCATTCCTTGCCCCACTCCCTTTCAAGAAGTGTTATGGGAGAAAAGGTCTGAAGTTGTGATACGCTTGTTGAAACTCTATAAAATCGGAAAAATTCGTAGTCTATGATGCGCGGAGATCTCAGTAGCCAAGACAGGACTGAGCGCTAGTGATTGTGCCCGGAATAAAGGTGGTTTGACAGTAAGACGAATTGTTCTGGGGTGATACTTTCAACTCTACTCTCGGGAGAAATTTTCAAGAGTTCAAGCGTGGCACGCAGTTGATCGCTATCGAACTGATTGCTTGAGAGCAGTGAGTTTAAAATCTTTCTTCTTCGAGAACCGAAGGCAATTGCTAATACGTGTCGGAAGTGAATCATATCACTGATCTCATAGCGTGGCTTCTCAAGAAAACGGAGTTCAAGCACTTGTGATTCAACACTCGCTGTAGGATAGAAAATGTTTCCTGGGAAAATTGGTCCAAGTCGGGCATTCGCTACTATTGAGGTTCGGATAGAGGGTATTCCATAACTTTTTGGGCCAGGGTTGCTCGCTACTCGCTCAGCAAATTCTCTTTGAACGAGGAGAACCGCTCTTTTGACTACGCGTCTAGAATTCTCATAACAATTATCGAGAAGATAAAAGAGGATTTCACTTGAAAAGGAGTAAGGGATATTGCCAAAGACAACCAAGTTCTGTCCCAAGCTAGCAATATTAAACCCTCGTACATCCTCATGGATAACGCGAAGACCCTGATATGTGTCAGTAAGATACCTACAGAAGGCTTCCTCAATTTCTATCGCGGTGACTTGTCCAAAAGAAAGCAGCTCTTTCGTGAGAGCGCCAAGTCCAGGACCAATTTCAACGAGCGTATCTTCTGAGCTCGGCTTGGCAAAACGAATAATCTCATCAATAACCGCCGGTTCTAGAATAAAATTTTGACCAAAAGCTTTATCGGGCGTAACGGAAAGTGCTCGTAATAAACTCTCTGGCGAATCTCCTCTTGACTCCATTTATACTCGCTCCTCAAGTTTATGTGTCTCGATTGGCCATCGTGGCATTGCTTCAAAAGGGGCAGGCGGAAGTCCGGCATTACGTCGTAGGTGAGCTGTGAGCGCTATCATCGTGCCGTTATCAACACAGTGACGTGTCGCCGGAAAATGGCAGGAGAGAAGTTTTTCCGAGGACAGTGCTTCACGTAGTCTGCGGTTTGCAGATACGCCGCCGCATACCACGAGTGTTTTGCACCGAGTTTCTTGGACTGCCTTTCGTACCTTCCGAACGAGAAGCTCAACAATACTTTCTTGAATCGTCCAAGCAAGCTCAGTGAGGAGTGCGTTGTCGATAGCAGTATCGTCTGTTGTTTCGGATGAAATCAGAAGAGAGATTGCAGTTTTAAGACCAGAAAAGCTGAATCCTGGCTGTTTCAACATAACTCGCGGCAATGTGAAACGTGAGCTACCACTGAATGATGGGAGCTCTGAAAAGGAGTCAGCATGTTTCGAGAGAGCAGGGCCACCAGGATAAGCTAAGCCCAGAAGTTTTGCGGATTTGTCGAAGGCTTCTCCTGCTGCATCATCAATCGTTCTCGCCAGAAGTGTGTACTCTCCAACTGCAGTCACAAGATGAAGCTCGGTATGGCCACCAGAGACAACCAGTGTCAGGAATGGAAAATCGAGGTGCGGGTTTTCAATGAATACTGAAAGCACATGAGCCTCAATATGATTTACTCCATATAGGGGGATATCGTGAGATGCAGCTAGCCCACTCGCAAAGAGCATACCATTCAGTAAGCAGCCCTTTAATCCAGGGCCGACAGTAACAGCAATCAGATCAATCTCTTCTGCTCTCAGCCCTTCTTGAGACAGTACGGTGTCGGTGAGGAGCGGCAAGTTCTTTAGGTGCTCTCGAGCCGCAAGCTCTGGGACAACCCCGCCATATTCCGCATGAAGACTAATTTGTGAGTGAATGAGTTCTTTGGCTATGGTAACGGAGGAGTCCTGTTCGCTGGCATAAATAAGAGATACGCCCGTCTCGTCACAACTTGTTTCAATGCCAAGTACTTTTCTATGATGCGACGTTTTCATACTAAATAATTATGAGTCACTATCTGTGGTGGTAAGAGCGTGAGCAATCGCCCTGAGATCTTCCAGCGAAGCGCTGCTGTAAAAGTCAGTTGGGCAAACGGTCGATTGCCGAAAGCTTGTGCCCTTGGGAGTGCCCGATATGAGATAGCGATAAATTTCTTCTCGGGACCATTCACCAATTCCTAGGGTCTTTGAGTTCGTTATATTCGGAGCAAGCGCGGAGCTCCCATCGGGAGCTATGATCTCACGCCCTCCGCCGAGGTATCGCTCCTCAGAAAAAGTAGTGCCTGGAGTATTATGACACGCAGTGCAGCGAGCCACGTTATCAATCAGGTATTTCCCGTAGGCGGCTTCTTCACGACGCGGTATGCTCGGCACAAAGCCCATGACAATCGGACGTTCTTCGGTGATTCCGCTCGTATAACGCGATAGCGTTGAGAGCTCTCTCGCGGAGTGTTCAATATTAATGGTTGGTAATGACTGTATGTAGGTTGCCACCGCATATGCATCCTCATCCGCCATCCATTCATAGCCGAGGTGATGCTGGGCTGCCAACTTCCCACCATCTGGTCGAATACTTCTTCGGATTGCATTCACGACGTCAACGGGCTTCCAGTCTTTAATCTCGGCTCGAGTGAGGTTGGGGACAGTCACACCTCCATATACGTCATCGACGTGTCTTCCTCCTGTCAGCATGCTTCGCGGGCTCGGCTCACTGCCATGGCACTGACCACAAGCAGCGATTCCTTTTACGAGGGTTCGCCCTCGAGGGGTATAAACTGGAAATGACGGTTCAGGAGAAATAAGTTCATCTTGATGGAAGCATCCCACAAGAGAGATAAGCGTCACCACGCTAGCCAAACAAAAGAAGTAGCGAGAAGAACGTTGCTGCGCAGATGAAAGCTTTTTGTTTTTCTTAACCGTTGACACGGTAGGAGCATAGCGAAAGAGGGCTTGAATCACCACCCCTCGCATGCCTCTGTTTCTGAACTATTCTGCTCACTCACCCTTCGTTATCACTGGAAGGCTCTAGAAAGAACTGTTCGGGTATCGGCCCTGTTAATCTTTCGACCGAATCACGTTTGATTCGCCAGTCGGCACCGATTTTAACCCCCTCGATTTCACCCTCTCGAATAAGCTCGTAGACCTTCGGGCGATCAATTTGCAAAACAAGCGCGGTCTCGCGCACGGTCATGAGGAGGGGAGGGGGAACTGGCCGTTCTTTTGTCATAGGACTGATTCGAACTAAAATCTCCAAGAACCTGCCGCTAGGGGTAGAAATCGGCTGGTAAATAGTTAAAATAAATCACAATTCATATTATTTAGGGACCAGCAAGTTTCTGATTTTGTGATAAGGAGAGAGCGCAATTCCTTAAGAAATTTCATGATGCGCTCCACTCTGGTATGGTGAGGCACCTTTAAGCGGAGAATGCCACTTGAGAGAAGAGAATACAGTAGAACCATTAGAACACCGTAATTCAGAATCGGATCCATCTGCGGCGCCTCGCATAGAGATTGGTGCCAGCCGAAATGGAGCCGCCAAAAGGGTCAAATCCCTTATGGACCAGATTCGCGAGCGAACCCAGGGAGAGATCGAGCAAGCTCAGGATGAACGACTCTCTTACCAAGCGTACCGAGGAGATTTTCATGGAAAAAGGAAGGCAGGAGAGATCCTTCATTCAGAAGAGCTTCGTTACCTGAATGAGCACTACCACTATGCGGCGAACAGTGTTGTAGACGACATCGTGTCTCATCGAAAAGGTGCAATAGGAAAAGTTGTTGTTCGGTTAAAGAGAAAGCTCGCTTCGCTTATCGTTGACGGGATTCTTAAAGGATATTTTGACAGGGAAAAAGAGTTTCAAGCTCGGTTGGTTCGTCTTCTCAATAATCAAGCAAAGTACGTCGATGAGCGTGATGCTTCCAATTTTTGGGAGCTCGTTCATAAGGTTGATGTGGATGTAACGAGAGCGGTTGATCGCGCTGAGCGGTTGCAAGATGAGTTTGTTGCAGAACATCGCTCTTCAGAGCGTCGTTTGCATGATGCTCTTCAGAGTGAACTTTCAACTTTGGCTCAGCAAGTAGCTTCACTCCGTGCTGAGGTGGCAACTCAAGGTGCGTCAGTGAGTACCGTTTCAAAGGTAGTGGATGGACTTGAGAGTATCGTTTCGAGGATGTCAAAGCCGCATCATGCAGCCGAGATTCCTCTTTCTGCTTCAGTAAATGGCGCTGAAAGAGGTGAATCCAGTAGTTCGGGAGTCGACTACCTCCTGCTTGAAAATCGTTTTCGCGGAAGTGAGTCGGACATCGCAGAGCGACTTGCGCAGTACGTAGCGGTATTTCAGGGTTCACCCGGCAATGTTCTCGATATTGGGTGTGGACGAGGAGAGCTCCTCTCTTTGTTACGTGATGCGGATATTCCTGCTTATGGGGTAGATCTTGATGAGGGAATGATCTCGGTTGCTCAAGAGGCAGGACTCTCAGTGCGGTTGCAAGATGGACTTCGGGCGCTCGAAGAGGCTGCTCCTGAAACGCTTGGTGGTATTATCGCTATTCAAGTCGTTGAGCATTTAACACCGAGGGTGGTGCAGCGGTTAGTCGAGTTGGCTCATGAGAAGTTGGCCAGCGGCGGAAAGCTTGTATTGGAGACAATTAATCCACAATCGGTGCTAGCTCTTTCATCAAATTATTTTCGTGATCCTACCCATGTATTTCCGCAGCATCCAGATACATTGCGATATATCTGCACTCGCTCTGGATTTGCACAGGCGGAAATACGCTACCTCTCTCCAGTTCCTGAAGAAGCACTTCTGAAGAAAGTCGAAAGAGAAGACTATATGACTCCTCGTTGGCAGTTCATGCTGGATAAAATGAATTCGAACATTGATCGGTTGAATCATCTTCTTTACGGACATCAAGACTTCGCAGTAGTTGCGATCAAGGAGTAATGCATGGCGAATATCCTTCTGCTTGGAGTAAAGGTTCCGTTCACTACTGGTGGTCAGGAAGTGTTGCTGGCTTCGTTGCATGGTGAATTGTCATCTCGGGGACATCTTGTTGACACGGTAGAGCTTCCACTCACGGTACAGCCCAAGGAGCGTTATCTGATAGAAGCGGCGCAGTGGAGAAGTCTTGACCTTACAGAGTTCGGGGGTGAGAAGGTAGACCTGGTGATAGCTACAAAATTTCCGAGTTACTACGCCAAGCACCCGAAAAAAAGTGTGTGGCTAGTCCATCAGCATAGGGCTATCTATGACCTTTATGGGGGAAGATATTCAGATTTTTCGGATGATCCGCGCGACGAACAGTTGCGAGCGAAGTTAGTTGAGGGGGATAAAGTCGTGTTGAGTGAAGCCCAGTACGTGGCTGGAATCTCACGGAACGTTATTCATCGACTAGAGGCTTTTAACGGAGTAAAAGGAGATGTGCTATATCCGCCACTTTCTCTGGCTGGCCGTTATTACTCTGATACTTCCGAGCCATATATTCTCTCAGTTGGAAGAATCTGCTCCATCAAGCGAGTGGATCTGATGCTTAAAGCACTTCCGTTCATTCATTCGTTCGTCAAGTTAAAGATTGTGGGAAAGGCTGATGAGCCAGGCGTTCTCGATTACTTACATAACGAAATCGATAAGCATCACCTGTGGGATAGAGTCGAATTTGTGGGAAGAGTCTCAGATGAAGAGCTGCTCTCTCTCTATGCACGCTCACTCGGGGTTTACTATGCTCCTCACGATGAGGACTATGGTTATGTGACCTTAGAGGCAATGGCGAGCTCAAAGCCAGTCATCACTGCGACTGATAGTGGGGGAGTGCTCGAGTTTGTTGCGCACGAAGAAAATGGGCTGATTGTGGAGCCGACAAGTGAAAAGATAGGACTAGCTGTTAATAGGCTTGTTGAAGAAGATGGGCTAGCAGACCGTTTGGGCATGGCTGGACGAGAGAGACTTACTGAGCTTGGAGTAGAGCAGTCTGGATGGGACAGCATTGTTGATGGATTACTCAGTCCGCTGCAAGAAGGTAGCGCATCAACCTTAAAGAAGGCAGCGAGCTCCTCATGAGAATTGCTTGGATCAGCAACTTGCCAGAGAATGTTCGGTCTGCATCTGCATCCCGCAGAAAAGCTACGGACTCTCTTGCGGCATACACCACAGGCGTACTGATTCCCCATCTGATGAAGTGGGATGATATCTCCATCGAGCTTTTTCATCGTGGCGAAGCTGGTACGTGCCTTGACCTTCCGGTGTTCCCCTATCAACGTTTACGGGAGCGGCATGCTCAGCATCCATACGATATCTGCTTATATCAAGTGGAAGACCACCCCGAGAGTCAGTGGGCGCGTATTGCGTGCACTCTGATGCCAGGTATTACGTGGTTCCATGATCTCTACTTTGCTTCGCATGGCCCTGAACCAATCCTGAATAGTGCATGGCAGGTAACGAAGGAACGGTTTCTCAACGGCAGTGCTTCTTGGGCCGAGCGAGGTGGTGAGTTTGAGCAAGTAGCGCCTATAGCTGCGCGCGAGGCAACGTTTTGTCTCCTGCCACTGTTTTCTGTCGAACGCGATGCACTTGAATATCGACGCGCGATCGGAGGCTCACTTGCGGCTCCTTTCTGCTCTGAAAAATCTCCAGCGTACTTTTTGCCATTGCCTGTCCGCGATGAGCTCTTTTCGGCGGCACCGAGAGATGATGAGGTCGGTAAAAGGCTACGGATTGCGCTCCACTCAGGTGCAAGAATTGAACAGAGAAGCCATCAAGTCTTGCAAGCACTTCGGGTGGTTCAACCAGCGCTTGACTTCGAAGTACATTGGGTTGTGTCTCCAGACGAAAAATCTCGCGCCGAAGCGCTACTTGAAGAGTTTGATCTGAGAGAGGGAGCCGTGACGCTCGAAAGTGAGCTATCTCCAACGGTATGGGCTGCGGTGCTTGAAAAGAGTGATGTGGCCATTCATCCTCGATTTTCTGTGTTTGGCCATGTGCAGCCTTATGTTGGAATGAGCTTAGCGAGAGGTGTGCCAACAATTGTCACGCGCTTTGGGGCGAGTGAAGAACTGCCTGCTGAACTCGTTTACCAGATAGAGCCAGGGGTGGAAGAACCCAAGCAAATAGCTCAGGTGCTGACGGCTATTTCCTCAGGAGATGCGCCGCACAATGCAGTTCGCGGGCAGGAGTATGCGCGCGAAATGTATCATGAGGGGGCAATAGCGACACAACTTGTCTCGTTGCTAAAATCAACGATAGGTTCAGGGGAATATCAAAATGCATGTTCCGCCTGGAATGCGTTTGAGAAGAGTGCATCAGAGGATCTGATGAAAGAAGTCTCTGAGATGTTACATGCTGAGCCAACTCTCCAGGCTCCATTCGAAAGTGAGTTTCAAAAGGTCTGTAATGAGTTTGGTTGGTAAGCGATTTGCATTCATTCTACCTCGTTACTATCCGGGAGTCGTCGGAGGAGCCGAGACCCTGTGTGGAGAGCTTGCTCGAAAAGCTTATGAGGGTGGGTCCACAGTAGAAATCTGGACGACGTGCGCTCGAGATAACAGAAGTTGGGAGAATGATTTTCCAGAAGGAATTGAAGATTACGCAGGTATTCCAATTCGACGGTTCAGTGTTGATGAGCGCGATCTCGAGCAGTGGATTCCCCTTCAGATTCGACTCGCCCAAGGAGTAAATCTGTCAGTCGATGAACAGTTCACGTGGATGAAAGAGAGTGTGAATTCAACGAGTCTTTATGAGCACATCAGCGAGCATCACCAAGATTTTGACGCACTATTCTTTGCGCCCTACCTTTTTGGTACGACTTTTTGGGGTGCTCTTCTTTCACCAGAGCGTTCGATCCTTATTCCGTGTTTACACGATGAGGCGAATGCTTATCTCGAGATAGTGAGCAGTATGTTTCGGCAGGTCAGAGGCTGTCTTTTTAATGCAGAGCCTGAGGCCGAGTTAGCGAGAGCTTTATACGGAAAGCACCTACGGGGTGGTGTCGTTGGAATGGGATTTGAGGATACCGCTCCATTAAATCGCGACAACTCCGTCGAGCATCAGCAATTTTTTAAGGATGACACCACTTCTTATGTTCTCTATCTCGGAAGAATGGAAACGGGGAAGAACGCGCATATCCTGCTTGATCACTTTGTCGAAGGGAAAGAACAGGGGCTTATTCCAAAAGAACTTCGACTCGTAATTGCAGGAGGCGGAGCATTTTCTGATCTTGAGCGTCCGCAATACAGTGAACGAACCGATATTCTACCTGTTGGGAGAGTGAGTGAGGAAGAGAAGTATCTCTTGTTGCGGGACGCACTAGCGCTGATTCAACCGTCAGTGAATGAGTCATTTTGTATTGTAATGATGGAGGCATGGCTTGCCGGAACGCCAGTTTTGGTAAGTGATGCGTGTGCGGTAACGAAGGATCACGTCCTTCGTTCAGGGGGAGGGTTGTACTTTAGGGATACCCTTGATCTTGCGGGAGCCCTAAAAACTCTAGCTGAAGATAGTGCTCTGCAAGCAGAGCTTGGTGATTCGGGAAAGCGGTATGTGAAGACTCAATATAATTGGCAAGCCGTTATGGGCCGCTTTGAAGAGGAGGTCGGTAGGTTGCTAAAAGCCAATACCGATAATCGAAAAGCCTCCCCCGAAGAGAAGAGTGTGTAATGTCAAAAGAAGAAGACAGGAAGTCACGCGTTGATTGGCTAACGAGAGAGCTTCAGAGGCACTCAGATCTTTATTATAGAAAGCAATCTCCAGAAGTCAGTGATGCTGAATATGATCGGATGATGCGAGAGTTAGAGTCGCTTGAAGCTGAATCTCCTGAACTTCGAAGGCCTGATTCGCCAACATACCGAGTGGGTGCTCCTCCACTGGAGGCTTTTCACTCGGTTCCGCACCGTGAGCCGATGCTCTCTTTAGATAATGCTATGGATGAGGATGAGTTGTCCGCATTTCTTGAAAGGACGGACCGATTTCTCGCAAAAGCGGATGAGAGCGAGAATTGTACGTGGACGGCAGAGTATAAATTTGACGGAGTCGCTGTTTCTCTGACGTATGAGGATGGAGTGTTCATACAGGGGCTTACTCGTGGGGATGGAGAAGTCGGAGAGGATATTACCGAGAATTTACGAACGATTCGAGCTATACCGCTTTCGCTTGTAGGCGATAAGGTCCCAGGAGGAATTCTTGAGGTTCGAGGAGAGGTCTTGTTTCAGATTGATGACTTTCTTGCCTTGAATGAACGACGGGTAGCAGAAGGTGAACCTCCATTCGCCAATCCCAGGAATGCGGCATCAGGAAGTTTAAGGCAATTAGATTCGCGGGTGACAGCCAAGCGTCCTTTGAGTTTTTTTGCGTATGCTTTAATGGGGCAGGAGAGAGCAGCGCTTCCAGAGAGTCACTACGAGTTGATACGTCTTTTGAGTGAGTTTGGGTTTAAGGTATCGCCACTCTTTTCGAAGTGTGAGGATGCAGCATCGTTGCAGGAGATGTATCGCAAAGCAATCGCAAGTCGAGAGACACTTCCGTTTGAAGTAGATGGGCTTGTTGTGAAGGTGAATGAACTTTCCTTACAACGACTGCTTGGCGCGAAGGAGCGCTCTCCGCGCTGGGCAATAGCTGTAAAGTTTCCACCAGTAGAAGAGAATACGCTTCTCAAGGATATTCACATTCAGGTGGGTCGAACCGGTGCACTGACTCCAGTTGCAGAGCTTGAGCCCGTACGAGTTGGAGGAGTCGTCGTCTCGCGAGCGACACTTCATAACGAAGATGAAATCAGGAGAAAGGGGATTCTGATCGGGGATACAGTCGTGGTGCGGCGTCAGGGGGATGTGATCCCAGCAGTCGTTACATTTATTCCAGGGAAGCGAACTGGAGAAGAGCGAGAATTTTATTTCCCAACAGAGTGTCCGGTGTGTGGAACAGCCGTGGTTCGACCAGAGGGTGAAGCCGTTATCCGGTGCCCGAATTCGATGTGCCCTGCAAAATCAGTGCAAAGAATTATTCATTTCGGAAGTAGAAACGCTCTCGACATTGAGGGGCTGGGCGAGAAAATGGTGCATCTTCTTGTGGATGCTGGTCTCGTGAAAGATATAGCAGATCTGTATACGTTGACTGTTGAGAGAATAGCGTCGCTTCCTCGAATGGGACAGAAGTCAGCTGAAAATCTGATAGCGGCTCTTGAGCGATCGAAAAGCACCTCGTTCTCAAAATTCTTGTTTGCACTTGGGATTCGTCATGTAGGAGAGCGGACGGCAAAAATTATTGGGCAGGCAACCAGTGGCATTGAGCAGCTGCGTTCTTTGACCGAAGAGGAGCTTCTTGCTTTGCCAGAGGTTGGTCCAGAGATAGCGAGATCCGTCTTGGATTTCTTAGCGAGTGAAGAGGAGGCGGCCTTGCTCGATCGGTTGCTGGCGAGTGGTTTTGTTTTTGAGCGCGAGAAAGTCGTTTCTGAAGAATCTCAGTTTTTTGGGAAGACATTTGTGATCACTGGCACTCTGTCGGTGAGTCGAGATCTTGTAAAGAGTGAGATCGAAGCCCTCGGAGGAAAGGTATCTTCCTCTGTCAGTGGAAAGACTGACTATCTTGTAGCTGGTGAGGCTGCTGGCTCAAAGCTTGAGAAGGCTAAAAAGCTCGGAGTTATTATTCTTGCAGAATCTGATTTTCGAAAGCTTGTTGAGGACGGCGTGGCTTCGTAACAGAGTATGGACTTGAGCCTTGCTTCGACTTTCACTGAGCGATACTCTACAGCAGAGTTTTAGGAGAGAGAAATGACAGAAGTTCGAACACGTTTTGCGCCGAGTCCTACTGGTATGATTCATATTGGAGGCTTTCGTAGTGCAGTATACGCATGGCTTCTTGCAAGGCATCATGGCGGTCAGTTCGTGCTCCGTATAGAGGATACGGACCAAGAGCGGAAGGTTGAGGGAGCGGTGCAAGCGATCCTTGATGGTTTCCAGTGGCTTGGGATTGATATCGATGAGGGTCCGACGACTGAACAGATAGAGATCATTGATGGCACTACCCCCTCTTTTGCTCCTGGAGATGGAAAGCCAGAGGGAGGGCCATACGGACCATACGTGCAGAGTCTCCGTCTTGCTCGCTATCAAGAAGTTGCAGAGCAGCTTGTCGCCTCGGGACATGCATTCCGGTGTGATTGTACTCCAGAGATGCTTGAACGCGAGCGGAATGAACAGAAGGCTCGAAGAGAAGTGCCAGGATATTCTGGATATTGTCGAACCCGCGAGGTATCGAAAGATGTTCCACACGTCATTCGATTCAAGATGCCTCACAATCCAAAGGTTGTAATGCATGATGGGATTCGGGGGCGAATTGAGTGGGAAAAGATCCCGCTTCGTGATCCAGTATTAATGAAAAGTGGTGGTTTCCCGACCTACCACTTGGCGGTTGTTGTCGATGACCATGACATGAAGATTACTCATGCTATGAGAGGAGAGGAGTGGATTCCCTCAGCGCCGTTACATCTTCTCGTTTATGAGGCACTTGGTTGGGAGCCCCCTATCTTTTGTCATCTCCCCGTAGTTTTGGGTTCAGATGGGAAAAAGCTCTCCAAGCGGCATGGTTCGACATCTTGGATGGCTTTTCGTGATGAAGGGTACTTGCCAGAAGCACTCTTGAATTTCATCGTTCGAATTGGCTGGTCTCCAGGAGAAGGTGACGAACAAGAGGTGTTCACTCGGCAAGATCTTATTGAGAAGTTTTCGCTTGACCATGTGAATGCATCCTCGGGGGTATTCGAGTACGTCAAGCTCGGATGGATGAATGGTGTTTATATCCGAAAGCTTTCTGATGATGAGTTTTTTGCCAAGAGCGTTCCTTTTATCAAGGCGGCAGGACTTTCGTTTACGCAAGAGGAGTTGGGGCCACTTGTAGCGTTGGTGAAGGAGCGAGTGCGGACACTGGCAGAAGTGCCGGACATGCTGCGGTTTCTGCGTGATGAGCACTTTGAGCGCGAGATGGATCAGATGCTATCAAAGAAGATGAATGCAACTCTTGCGACTACAATATTACGTGAATGTAAGGAAGCGCTTTCCGCGCTCTCAGACTTTACCCTTGAATCGATTAATAGAGTCTTTGAAGAGGTTGCATCTAAACAAGAGGTGAAGTCTGGGCAGGTATTTATTACCGTTCGAATAGCGGTGCTTGGAAAGAAAGCGACTCCTCCACTTGCGGAATCATTGGAAGTTCTTGGCAAAGAGCGAGTGGTAGAGAGGGTACGCGAAGCGATTACTTTGCTTGATGCGCAGTAGCATAATGAGAGTATAGCTAGCCGGGCTTTCTGGTTTATCTATTACAATATTTCCCTGAGGAGAATTTGGTAGCGCTGTATCCGTAGTAAGGAAGCTTACGTTGAGCCACATATGGTTCGGGCTTTTGCAACGCTGCGTCTATATCTTTTTAAGAATCGGAAAGATACTTTTCCATTTCGTCTCTTTAATCGGTCTGTTTTAGTCTCGACGCGAGATAAGACCGTATTGCAATCAACAGAGAGTGAGAGAGTGTCGTTCCTTGCATCTTTTACCGCTAAGTGTATCGTATCCAAGCCACCAGCGAGTTTCCTTCTTAGTGGCAACTTTCTTTTCTTGCCGTTGCGATAGCGCCGTTCAATTTTCACCAGCTTTTCAGCTAGTAGTTTTGAAATATCTACGAGGGAGAGGAGCTCTTGGCTTGTGTTGGGAGAATCTACCGAGACGTCTGGATCTGATGGGTTTTCGAAGCAGTCTATAATTCCGTTGCTGTTCGCATCCTCGTCTACAGCGCCGCATCCACAAAAACCTGCCTCCGTCTTTAGCGGGTCAGCACTACAGAGGTCGTTACAATCCGGAGTTCCATCGCCATCAGCGTCAGTATCAGCTACGCCACATCCGCAAGTACCAGGAGCGGTTTTCTCTGGGTCAGCACTACAGAGGTCGTTACAATCCGGAGTTCCATCGCCGTCAGAATCACTATCGGGTGTTCCGCAGCCACATACTCCACTTATGATTTTTAGAGGATCCGCTGCGCACGCATCGATGCAGTCTGCGGTGCCATCACTATCTGTGTCAGTATCAGCTATTCCGCAACCACACTGTCCTGCTAATCCCTTATCATTATCGCTGGGGCACTCATCTGCATAAACAATAGCTCTTCCCGCATCTGTATCTGTCGTTCCATCACGCCAAGCCCCTACCATGAAATCAGGTAAGCCGTCAGCATTTACATCACCTTCACCTGCAAGTGTATTGCCGAACTCTGATATTAAGTCTGCTGTAAAAGCATAAAGAGTGGCTCCATCTGCTCCAGACAAGACTCTAACCCGCTTTATTGCGGTGAAGTGAAACTCCCCACCTACCATAATATCGGGTATGCCATCCTCGTTGATATCTCCAGCACTTGTTACTACTTTGCCGAAATTTTTATAGCTATCCTCTCCGTTAAAAGTAAATAAAACGGTTCCATCAATCCCAGAGTAAACTTGCACACTTCCTGAGTCGGTATATCCGTTATCATCACCATAGGCACCAGCGGCAATATCTGCGTGTCCATCACCGTTAATATCCCCCACACCAGCTACGCTTGTTCCAAGATAGTCATTTGTAGCGTCACCAAGGAAGGTGTGAAGAGTTGAGCCGTCTGAACCTGAGAGGACTCTTGCGCTTCCTGACTGTGAGCCGTTATCGTCATCACCATAGGCCCCCACGATTACATCTGCAAAGCCGTCACTATTCACATCGCCCGCACCATCTACCGAGTAGCCGAATTGATCAAGAGTGCTATCCCCGTAAAAGGTATAAAGCGTAGAGTTATCTATCCCTGAAAATACCCTGGCACTTCCTGAAAGAGAGCCATTATCATCATCACCTATTGCTCCTGCAATCCAGTCAGGAGTGCCGTCTCCATTAACATCTCCGGCTGCGGCGAGACTGTATCCAAACTTGTCGCTAAAGTTGTCACCCGCTAATGTCGCAAGTAGAGAACCATCTGAGCCTGAGAAGACTTTTACAATTCCAGCAGACACCTCTGGGGCACTGACGAGAAAATCGGGAGTGCCGTCACCATTGAGGTCGCCTGGGCCTGCCACAGCGAAGCCAAACTGTGAGTTCGTGCTATCTCCCATAAAGGTAAATAAGATAGAGCCATCAGAGCCTGAGATTACATCGGCTTTTCCAGTGTCAGGACCGTTGTCGGTATCTGCATAGTGTGCGCCGATGATCATGTCATCATATCCATCCCCATCTACATCACCGACAAAGCTTACCGAAACGCCTAAGTATTGTTGCGTGGCGTCGCCGAAAAATTCATGAAGAACGGTCGATTCGTTCGTCTGGCTGGAGGCAGTATTGGGGGGTAGGATGGTGGATGCGGATAAGAATACGCCAAGCAGGGATGTTTTCGTTAACAAGACTGCAATGAACTTGAAATATCTCCTCGGAGAATCGAACTGCATGAGAACTCCATTAAACCGCCTAGAGTTTTATCCCGTATGGGTGAAGTCGGATTTTTAGCAGAGAACTTGAGCGAAATAGTATATTTACAAGTTTCTAAGATAGTGAAATGGGAGAAATTCGTAGAGGGAAGCTAAGAGAAGTGCAGGGGTGTGATTAGGGCGGTGAGGGGATGATGTAGACTCTGAATAAAAGTAG
>RFPC01000050.1 GCA_009926305.1 bacterium | reverse complement strand
GTTTCGCTCCGCTCAACAGCTGGCCTGATAACGGAAACTTAGATAAGGCTCGCCGATTGTTGTGGCCGATCAAGCAGAAGTACGGACAACAAATCTCATGGGCTGACTTGATGATCTTAGCCGGTAATGTGGCTTTAGAGACCATGGGCTTTGAGACCTTCGGATTTGCTGGTGGACGCGCTGACGTATTCGAGCCAGAAATAACGAAGTCAACTAATTCGCGAGTTGGAAGAAATACAGCATCACCCAATCTCGCTGGCTGAATAACCCCAGGAATCACTTTCATTTCATCCAGCGAAACTGAGGTAAAGAGATTTATGATGAGATCGAAGTCTGTATCCTCAGACGCCGCATAGCGCATCTCAACGACCTGCCCTATGATGGCATATGTCAGCCTCCCAAGAACAACATAATCTCCTATACTTACTGAAGCCTTCGACCGGACTTTGAGATCTTGACCGTTTCCTTGGACGACTCTTACCACGACCCGAGAAGGAGCAACTTGTATGACCTGTCCAAGCTGTCGAGAGATATCGAAAGGAAATATCTTATTATCGGCCATTAGGCTTGTCGTCGGTTTGTTTCTGCTCATGAAGCCGTCTTTTTAAAGTGCAATTCGTCTATACACTCACCCCATTATAGAATCATCGGACAGGAGCTCTCCAGTGCTAAATGATATTGAGCGAGATCGATAAAATGTTTTCTTCATACTCCGATTGAATTTCTCTCTTGAACTCCTCCAAACAGCTCTGAATGTAGGAAATTTTACCACTAATGAGTGCAAAACCGAGAAGTGTTCTCTGTATTTTCGATTGATAATTAAGCTCGGAAGCAGAAAGTTGATATCCCCGAATACCTCGCTGCAGGAGGGGTTTAATAATACGGCGTTTATCTTTTAGCGACTGCGCTTGAGATAGACAAAGATCTACTATCAGAACTCCAAGATGAGCGGGATACAACTCAGGGGCTGCCGTCTCCATTTCGTTTCCTCCTCTCTTGCATCCTCTTACCCCATCACACTGTGCAAACTCTCAGCACGGTGACCAAAATAAAGACACCACATTACAGCACATTTCTGTCATAAAACACTGATTTCAATACATTACCAGTTGGCATGTCTCTTGGATATAACATCTTAGCCTCGTTGAGAAGACCGCATACTCTGGAGCAGCAAAGAAAAGTAAGACTCGATAACAGAATACTGGGAGGCAATTCTGGAGTCTTCTCTCGCGACAACAGCCCCTTCTCGCACAAGGAGTCGGCCTAACAGCAGACAACTGAACCCCTAACCACCCGAGTACTCTTCGTACTCGGGTTTTTTCCATTTCTCACAAGACTGCCCTCATGGGCTATAAGGTGATAGGACAGCACACCTGCATCTTTGAAACAATCAGCGTTCCAAACCGCAATACAATATCAAGAGAAATAGGACGTTCCATTTCTGATGGCATCTTAAAGAATTAATGGCACCATGGAAGTTGTGCTTGAAGTTCCGCGAAGATCTCCTCCAAAGAGGCAGCAGCTGGTATGAATACAACTCCAGATCCTGACCGAGCTGCAAGAGATTTTGCAAATTGCTCAAGTCTTTGCACCTCAAGAAAGCTCTCTTCATTGAAACCAGCGAAACTTTCTGGGGAAGGGATACCATCATCTCCCCCTAAAATGGGGATTCCCCGTATCTCCTGAATAAGAGCATCATCAGATGACTGGTCGCTTTCAGGTGAAATACTATCGGAGCCGCTCCAATCAAGGGCTTCCAGATCATATTCTCTGACCTCAAAATCTATTGGCAACTTTCGTTCTTCCCTTTTCTTTTTAAGGCACACTGGTGTTCTCACGGCCTCCTCTTCCTTCGGAGGAAAACTTGCTCCCTCATGATCATCCCCAGAAGTCGAAACACGATTCGATTCACTATCATCTCTTGTAAAACCCGAACTCAGACCAGAATTCGTCGATACAACCGACTGATCTTCAATAAGAGCCGACTGATCTTCAATAAGAGGTTGAGAACCCAGTGCTTCTTCCCCAAGAAGCGCCGTTTCCTCAAAGACATCAGGAGAGGTTCCCACCAATACCAGATCATGGCCATTTATATTGACCACAACCGGTACATTGCCAAAATATGGAACGTAGCATCTGCTCATATAATTCATTTAAGACCTCTGACCAAAAACTACAAGGGCTCAGCAAATTTTTCTCATAATATTCTCACTTCCATCTTATGACCCTCTCTTCAGCCGAATATGGGTATACGTACCCCCTTTTGTCATGTGAGAAACGGATATAATCTCTAGAAAGCTATGAACTTTTTTGAACATCAAGAACGAGCATTCAAGAAGACGCGATTATTATTCGGGATTTTCGCGATAACCATATTACTGCTTATTTGCGGAATATATGGCATCATCTCTCTTGTTCTCTGTTCTTCGACGGAAGCTCCCATCCAATTTCAACCAAAGCTCTTTCTAGCCGTTTCTATCGGTGTACTTCTGATTGTTAGTCTTGGAAGTATCTTCAAGGTGATTAAGCTCCGCACTGGAGGAGGCGCTGTTGCCGAAGCACTTGGGGGCATACGGGTTCCAACAGATAGTCAAGATCCGCAGTTACGGACTCTGCTGAACGTTGTTGAGGAAATGGCGATTGCATCAGGCATAACCGTTCCCCCAGTTTATCTTATTGAACAAGACTCTATTAATGCCTTTGCGGCAGGATATACCTTAGACTCAGCGGTCATTGGTATTACGCGTGGCGCACTCCAGCAGTTAAATCGAAGTGAACTGCAAGGAGTGGTTGCTCATGAATTCAGTCATATATTGAACGGAGATATGCGTCTCAATATTCGGCTCATTGGTCTGTTACATGGCCTCCTTATCATTTCTCTTATCGGTCGACGGATCCTCTTTTCAGTAAATCAACGGCGCTACTATTCATCATCTGGGAAAAGAGGAGATTCAGCACTACCGCTTTTGGTTGGTCTTCTGTTGAGCATAGTTGGGTGGTTGGGAGTATTAGGCGGACGCCTCATCAAAGCTGCAATTAGTCGACAACGAGAGTTCCTAGCCGATGCTTCCGCTGTTCAATTCACACGGAATCCACACGGTATTGGCAATGCCCTCCGTAAAATTGCTCACATAACAGCAGGCTCACGGATTCAACACCCTGAATCAGAGCAATTTAGTCATCTTTTTTTTGCGACTGGCGTGACAGCGAGCTGGTTGCAACTGCTTGCTACTCATCCGCCACTCATCGAACGAATCAAAAGAGTTGATCCTATTGGGTCAAGTGAGAACGTCACCCTTTCTGAAACGAGCAGTGCACCTGGGACTACAGTGGAAGCACAGTTGAATCCCCTTGCTACTTTTTCACCTCCGGGCTGGACACAAGAAGTTGGTACCATACTTCCAGAGCACCTTGAAAATTCAAAGACATTAATAGCAGATCTTCCGAAAGAAGTTGCAGCGCTGTCTCGCACACTGAATGGAGCACAGGCACTTATTATTCATACTCTTCTTCATCATACTGATTCGCAACTAGCATCAATCCCCAAAGAGATAGAGGTTGAAGAGGATATAAATCATGCTTTCATAAAAATCAGAACGCTGCTCTCTGATTCTCCTGTTCCGTATCTTGAGAGAGTCCTGCCGTTAATCGAGATAGCATTAGGTACGTTATCCTCTATGCCTCAGGATGACAAAGAGCGATTCTTGGGAATAGTAAAAGACATAAGTGCACTCGATGGACAGATTAGTCTTTTTGAATACATGCTTCACCGTATGTTTCAAAACCACTTTTCTAAGCACTCTTTGGGTCACAAACACTTTCCAAAACGAAAAACTTTAGAGGCAATCCATACACTTCTATCACTTTTTGACCTACACGGTTCGCATGAGCACAAGGGTATTGGATATCGGAAAGCGAGAGAATCTTTTTACCCAGAGCTTCCAGATAGCCTCATAGCTCCACCAAAAGACGTACTAACTCTTTTGGATAGCTCTTTAACCATCCTTGAGGGTCTGCCTCCTAAAGGAAAAAGAAAGCTCCTTTCAGCCGTTGAAGTCATTATTCATCAGGATACGTCAGTATCTCAGACAGAACTAGAACTCTTTCGCACGATTGGCGCGACTCTCCAGTGTCCCGTTCCTTTGCTAAAGATCTCAACTGCCACTTGAAGCATAACTGAAACGGAATTCGGTTAGACGAACCCACCTATAGAGAGTAAGTAGGCCAGCTGCACTAAACCTATGAGAAATCCAAGCACAGCTCCAATAACTTCTATGAAGCGAAACTCTCGTCTCATAATCGCAAAAAGTATCTCCTCAAGCTTATCTGAAGAAAAGTTCAGTACCTTTTCTTCGACAATTTTATGGACATCCAGATCTGCCTCAATTGAGCCAGCAAGCTTATCCGTCACTTCTTTCAGAAATATCTTTAACTCGCCGACAAAAGTCTGCCTCACGGTTTGAACCAGATCATCATTTAAAACAAAGGAGATCATGGGAATCACCTCTGGCAGCCGTTGTCGAATAACTTTCTCGATATGATCACTGATGAGGTCTATCATCTCTTGAGATTGGGCTGCATCTTGAATATGCGATATCACCTCATTCGCTGAGAAGAGTTCCTCCGAGACGATATGCCCAAGTTTTTCAGCCAAAGCCCGCTGCCGCTTGGGGAATACCCCATGGAGTTCAAAAAACAGAAGTCGATAGGGCTTGCGAGGATGAAATAGCATTTTCACCGCTATAAAATTGGTTACCCAACCAATTACGGCACCGACAAGGGGAAGTACGAATAGGGGTAGGACTTCTGAATCGATATTAAAAAAAAGAAGAATGGTTTCCATAGCCTGCCCACGTTACACATCCTCTCTCCCTGTTTCAAGCGCTCTTTAAAATAGAGAACCCCTTTACATTGCAGAGTAAGCCATGGGTATTTATATCAAAATATTGAATCTCGAACTCCCGTAGTAGCAAAAAAGAGCGCACATACCATCGTCTTATTCACATTCCACTTCAGAGCTCGACCTCCTCTCTGACCATAATCAGAGACGCTATTATTGAACCTTGTATATTAGTCTCGGTTACCAGCAGAGCTCTCACACACGCCATGATTATAGATGAGGAGAACAAAATGGAGTCCTTAGTCATCGTCTCAGATAAGGATGTTCGTCTGAGATGTCAGCTTATAAATCAGCTTCAGGAGTTCATGGTAGACGTCATTTTCAAGGAGTTTTCATCAATCCAAGAAGCTCAAAAATTCTTGAATTCTCATAGCAGACCCATTCCTACCCTGTTGTTCACGACGGAGCTCCCACCTGAGAACATACGTCAAGAGTATGAGGATGGAGCAATTCAAGATATTGAATCAAGTATAGTGGTCATTTTCATCTCTGAGCAAAGCATTACGACAACTGCCGAGAGCGACTTCGCAGCTCAACCGCTTTTTTTTATGAAAAGAGAAGAAATGCGTTCTCCGTTACTCAAGCCTTTTGTGTTACGTCTTGTTGATATTAGCCTTCACCGAAAACTTAAACTTTATCAAGATTCAGCTCGCTCTATTCGGAGTCACATGGGAACGCTACAACATGAGATCAACAATCCCATAGAAGTGCTATTAGGCGCCGCTTATCTGCTTCAAAACGGGGAGAGCATTACAGACCAACAACGGATCGCCGCTCGCATGGTTGAAAAGAGCGGACGGCGAATCAAGAAGGTTGTAGACACGATATGCACTGCTCTAGAGCAAGGTCGTCCCCTTGAGTCTGTCATCAAAGGAGGAATCTCACTCTTTCACATACCCGATGGACCTGAACAATCAGGAGACAGCCCCGCCAAGCGGAACTGTCAAGAAAAGTTGTAGCGTATCCCCTTCTACAGCTTGCTTAAGAGAGGCAGTAGAAGAGATATGAGGTAGGATTACGAGGCGTGTATTCTCGTCCTAGTTCATGTAAGGCATTAAACCGAGGCTCTGCGCTCTTTTGATCGCCTTTGCGACTTTCCTCTGGTTATATGCTGAAAGCCCAGTCATACGACGAGATAGAATCTTTCCTCTGTCACTAACAAACTTACCGAGGAGCGCAATATCGCGATAGTCTACCGACTTGGACGGATCTTCCATGAACGGGTCCAACTTCTTTTTGCGACGGAAGAGCTGCATCCTTTGAATTGGGGGAAGAAACTCTCGCTTCCTTTCGCTGCTTCCGCTCGCTGAAGGCGCTCGTGACGTCGCTCCGCCAGCTCCACCGCCCTTTCCTCGATCCTCACATACTCTGATCGGCCGACCATTAATCTCTCGCTCATTCAACTGATCGGTTGCGCGTTGAGCTGCGTCATCAGAACTCATCTCTACAAAAGCGAATCCCTTGGACCGTCCCGTCTCTCTCTCAGTTGCCAGGGTCAGACTGACTGGCTCTTCTATCTCTCGAAAAGCCTCAAGGAGTTGTTCTTCTGTTACACTAAAATCAAGATTACTGACGAATAGTTTCTTCTTCATGCTATCCTAGGTTGTTTTGCTATAATTGTTCTTCTTACTAACACTAAATTCTCACTTGGACTCTACTACCGCTGGTACTCAACCTCCAGCTTCCGCCCTAACTACAGCTTCCGCCCTTCAGCCCTCTCCATTCATTCGATCTGACCTCAGGCCAGCTCAACGAGGAGAAACGACTCGCACCGTCCAAAGGTCAGTAAGTTAGAGGTGTTAGTACTGAAAGTCAAATATCGGCCTCTAAAATTGTGACAAGTCCTTCTTGTAGCCTTTTCCTTTTCAGAAACCTCCCCAAGAGAGACTCATACTCTTAGTTTCACTAATGTTTCTCGTTTGTAGCCACTTTCCCATCCCTCCCCGTTCTAAAATAATAACTATCGTTTTATCAGCCAGAACAGGAGCAGACTTATCGGTCTTTTACGAGCCAATCTACTTAAAAAAAACAACTTTTTTATCCTTAGACTTGGATTTCTATTGACCCTTGAAAATCTACCGTTTATTAGCTTTAGGTGTATTAAACTAACGGAGTATTTCCTTAGTTATTACAATAGCTTTTAAGGATGTGTTGGCACACCATTTTGTAACTAGCTGACACTTCAGGATTTTTTTAAAGGAAGTTTCCTATGAGTAATTCCAACGCATTAAACCGGTTCCTAGCAGACTCAGACGAAGAAGAAGGAGAAAATCAATCCCCCGTCAAAGCTGAGAGAAATCTGTTAGCAGCCGTCCTTTCACGGGCGATCTGTGATGCGTTTGGAACAGCTCATTGCGAGCGACACGTCGTCAGAAGTGCACGTCAGTGGCTCTTCGGGAAGCTCGCTCCGAAAGAACCCTTTAGTTTTGCTTGGGTGGCTCTTCACCTCGATATGGATCCGGTCTCACTGCAACATACACTGCGAACCTATGAAGATGCTCCTGATGAAATTCAAGAGCGACTTGTTTTGCTTCGATAGAACTCGCGAACCTTTAGAAATCCATTGGCCTTTAGAAATCCATTGGCCTTTAGAAATCCATTGGTCGAGAATAGCGGGAACGCGCTGAAAGCGAAAAGGCTTCGAGCCTCTGGCTTAACAGTGGTCACTCAGCCCAATTCAATGCTGTTGCTGAACGCAGCTGTTGCTCAACCCAATGCTGTTCCGTGAGTACTGGGAGGGGTTCCTTAGAACTCTTCACCGAAACTTTTTAATCAAACTGGGGAGGGCGTTTCTCTTGAACCGCTCTAATGCCCTCAATAAATTGGTCACTGGCATAGTTTTCACTTTGACACTCTGCCTCTCTTAACAGTGCGACCTTCAGCTCCTCCTTATTACCACGAAGCGTATTCAACAACTGCTTCGTTGCCAGTGGCCCACATCCAACAATTTCGGTTGCAATACTCACGGCTCGTTTTACAACAACATCCGCAGGACAACACTCCCGTGCTAGACCGAAATCAATGACATCTTTTCCTTGAACAATTCTTCCCGTGAGTAACAGCTCCAGTGCCGCTGCTTCTCCTACCACCTTTTTTAGGAAAAAAGTTCCGCCCATTCCAGGATGCAGCCCCAAGCGAGTAAATGTCATACCGAGCTTAGCCGTATCTGAAACAACCCGAATATCACACGCCAAAGCCAGGCAAAGACCAGCACCAATAGCATGACCATTAACTGCAGCAATCAGCGGAATATCAAGATCTCGCACACACAGAAACTTATCGTAAAAATCGAGCATCCGAGCTTTATTCTCTTCAGATGACAACTTGGTTTTTGCCTCTAACATTTCCAGATTCCCACCCGCTGAAAAGGCACGCCCAGCCCCCGTAAGAATGAGTGCTCGAAGAGACTCTCCTTTCAATTCTTGCACTTTCTTCTGAAAAACAAGCGCCATGGCTTCATCCATGGCATTCAAAGCCGCTGGTTCTGCAAGGGTTAACACCCCTATTCCTTTCCTTACTTCTTCAAATATTACTTCTGGCATGAAACTACCCCTTAAAAGCCACTCGGTTGACTATAACATGGACTTGCCATGTTGAGCCAAGCCCAGAAGCTCTCTAAAAATCTTCTGCTACAGCAGCGCTGACACACTCGAAGAGAACTCCCTTGAAATAATCTAGGAATAGGGCGATACCTTTGGGAGGCTGAATCACGAGATGGCATAGGAACGCAGAGAATAGAACGCAAGCAATATGGTATCTGACCTTCAAGAATTTATTTCGATCCTTCGAGCTGAGGGCGACCTCTGTGAGATTACTGCACCCATATCACACGACCTAGAAGCTGCTGAAATCCATAGGCGAATCATTGAGCAAGGTGGTCCAGCGCTTCTCTTTCACAACATTCAAGGAGCCGCTTTTCCTCTCGTAACCAATCTGTTTGGCACAAAAAAACGAATTGAACTTGCCTTCGGAAAAAATCCAGAAGAGTTAATCTCGCGCATTGCTCAACTCCCGGAGACTCTCTTTCCTCCCTCGCTACAAGCTCTGTGGAATGAAAGAGATACTTTTTTTCAACTTGCTAAGGTAGGAATACGAAGGAAACAGTGGTCTCAATCATCTCTTATCGCAGATACTCCACCTCGCTTGAGTCGACTTCCCCTCCTAAAGACATGGCAGGAAGATGGCGGGGCTTTTATTACTCTCCCTCTGGTCTATACAGAGCATCCCGAAAAAGGAATCCCGAATCTCGGCATGTATCGAATGCAACGGTTTAATGATCATGAGACAGGCCTACATTGTCAGATTGGAAAAGGTGGGGGATTCCATCTTCACGTTGCTCGGGAACGTGGAGAAAGCCTTCCCGTCAACGTTTTTCTCGGTGGGCCGCCAGCACTCATTGTATCAGCTATAGCTCCGCTTCCGGAAAATGTTCCGGAACTTCTACTCTGTTCATTGTTGATGGGTAAAAAACTTAATCTTACGAAAACTCCCTTCTCATCTCTTCCAGCCGTGACCTCAGCCGAATTCACTCTTGTTGGAGAATGCAACCCGCTCGAAAGTCGGCCAGAAGGTCCTTTTGGAGACCACTATGGATATTACTCTCTCAAGCATGACTATCCAGTTTTTCGTTGCCATACGCTTATTCGGAAGAGAAATCCTATCTGTCCGGCAACTGTCGTCGGAAAGCCGAAACAAGAAGATTTTTACCTCGGTGATTATTTGCAAGAACTTTTAAGCCCAATATTCCCGCTCGTTATGCCCACCGTTCGTGATCTCTGGTCTTATGGCGAGACGGGATATCACTCCCTAGCAGCTGCTGTAGTGCACGATCGCTACAAACGAGAAGCAATGGTCTCTGCCTTTCGAATCCTCGGAGAGGGTCAGCTCTCGCTGACAAAATTCCTACTTGTCGTTGACCGGCCACAAGACCTGAAAAACTTTTCAACAGTACTTGAATATATTCTCGAGCGCGCAGACTTCCGTACTGATTTATACATATTTTCAAATCTCTCTATGGATACGCTCGACTATACTGGCCCTGAAGTAAATAAAGGAAGCAAGGGAGTCCTGTTAGGAGTTGGCGAGCCCATTCGCCGTTTACCGAGCCAGTTCTCTGGAGCATTACCAAAGGGCATCGAAAATGCTCTGGCATTCTGTCGTGGCTGCCTTGTATTGTCTGGAAACTCATACCAAAAGGAAAAAGACCTCGCTCAAAGAATTGCAGGATATGAAGGATTTTCAGAATGGCCCATGATTATTCTCGCGGACGATGCAGAAAAAACGGCGCAAAGCTCCAGTTATTTCTTATGGCAAAGTTTTACTCGTTTCGAGCCTGGAGCTGATATTTTCTGCCATAAGAAAGAAATTCACAGAAATCATCTCGGATATACAGCACCAATTGTCATTGATACGCGTATGAAGCCAGGCTATCCGGATGAGCTCATATGTGACCCCGATACCAGCGAACTCGTTGATTCACGATGGAGCGAGTACTTCTCTCAGTAGGTATAGCCTGCTATCCTTAATCTTATGATAGATTTTTCGGCTATTAAGGCAATCTTTTTCGATGCTGATGATACCCTCTTTGAAGTACGGGGAAGTATCGGAGAACATTATGCAAGCCATCTCAGTAATCATGGCCATAATATTACCGCTGCAGAGATTGATAGTGTCATCTTCCAAGCTTGGCAACGGATGTCTTCGAGCTATGACAATAGAGAAGAAGGCTATGTCACCGACCATGCACGGGACGATCACGTATGGCAAGAGTTTCTTTCAAATGTAATGCATGATGTCGGTGTACGAACGCCATCAGACGAATTACTTGCCGACATCTATGGAGCATTTGCAAAAGCGTCAAGTCGGCAACTCCTGCCTTATGCGGAGCAGCTTCTTGAAGCTCTTTCGCCACATGTAGCCCTAGGAATCCTCACCAATAATGATAGGCGCATTCATCAACTCATTCCAGAACTCGGATTGGCAAAGTATTTCCAACACATATTTTGTGCCAGTGATATAGGATACAAGAAACCTTCTCATAAAGTATTTATGGGGATTACGGAACAACTGGGAATCACAACACGAGAAATTCTCTATATCGGAGATTGTCCTAAAAATGATGTCGCAGGAGCAGTCAATGCCGACTGGAACGCCATCTGGTTAAATAGAGGCTTAAATCCGTTTAGTGAAAGCAAAGCGGAAGATTATCCTGAAACACAGGCCGTTCCAACGATTCATTGCTTTTCGGAGCTGCTGGAAAAACTCTATCAATTAAAAGAGCCTACTGAATAATCACCTCGCCAAACGCCAATCTCCTTGGGCTCTATAGGAAAAATACGAGATTGACTCTGGCTCAACTGAAACCGCAACATTTCTTCAAATTCAGTTCTTTGCACTTCATGCGCGCCGAAACTCGCCGTTAGTGGCGTCATGACTTGACAATCAATCCATGACACGGAATGAGAACGCAGATACGAAACAAGAAAACAAAAACATAACTTCGAGGCATTGTTACGGATATGAAACATTGACTCTCCCGCAAACATTACGCCAAGACTTACTCCATAGAGTCCACCGACAAGCTGACGTCCGTCATAACATTCAACGCTGTGAGCATACCCGGCTTCATGTAATCTTAGATATCCTTCTATGATGTCGTCTGTAATCCATGTCCCAAGCTGTCCATCTCGATTCGTACTTTGCTGACAAGCAATAATCGTTGATTCAAAATCTCGATTTAAAAATATCTCAAGGTCATGTCGCTTCAAAAAACGACGCATGGAACGGGATAGAATGAACTGATCAATCTCTAGAATTGCTCTTACAGGTGGAGCAAACCAAGTCAGAACCTCCCCCTCTAGCGGCCATGGAAAAATTCCTGATCTGTAGGCCAGGAGCAGTGTTTCAAGGTCAACATCCCCACCAATGGCAAGCAGACCATTTTCATCCGCTAAATGACTCGGGGGAAAGCTTGTAACCACCATGAGACTGTTCCATCATCAAAACTACTTCTCGTAGAAGCATCCGTCAAAACTGGCGATTGCTCTCTACAACAGTGTACAATTAGTATAGAAGAAGACTCTCTCTTGGACTAGCGATAGAGAAGCGAGAGAAAAAACTAATTTGCCACAGCTGTAGGTATACCACAGAAGCTTTGGCGTAAACTGTTGTCTGGCATACACGGTTCTTATGACTTTGACGCCTACCTCGATGCACGATGAATATCACTTCACGGATACTGGTTCCTCAGAGGGGGGAATAGAGACTATTTCAGATATCCGTACCCGTCTAAAGAAGCCGAGACTCTACAAGGTGCTATTACTCAATGACGATTATACAACTATGGATTTTGTAGTGATGATTTTAGAGGGGATTTTTCTTAAATCTCCAACCGAAGCGGCTCGAATTATGTTAGAAGTACATCACAAAGGCTCGGGGCTCTGTGGTATCTATCCAAAGGAAATTGCTGAGGCAAAAATTGTAGCTGTTGAAGCCAGAGCACGAGAGGAAGAGTTTCCTCTCCGATGTGTTATGGAGGAAGAATAGTGTTTAGTACCGAACTTGGCTATACCCTCGAAGCTGCTTGGCGTGAGGCATCTACTCGCTTGCATGCCTATTTTACTCTAGAGCATCTGTTGTTAGCGCTCTTGGCAGATCCGGAGGTACATAAAATTCTGAAGAATTGTGGAGCTACTCTTCAGGAACTGAAAGCAGATCTAGAAGAATTTCTGGAGTCTCACGTAGAAACCGCCACTGGTTCAAGTGCTGAGCGTGCTGAGCCAGTTCAAACACCTGCCGTTCAAAGAGTATTACAAAGAGCGATCCTCCATATGCACTCCTCTGGCAAACAGTTTATCACTGCCTCTGAAGTGCTCGTTGCTACTTTTAGTGAGAATGATTCTCACGCCGTATTTTTTCTGAGAAAACAAGGACTAGAACGAATTCATATTCTTGACTACATATCGCACGGTATTGCTCGTGATACTGACTCTGATCCCCGCTATGAAGAAGATGACAGGTACTCAGAGGATGAATATATCGATGAGTACTCAACAGATGGAGATTTCTATCATGACGCTCCAGAGGCAAGACGACGATCTGCTCTCGAGACCTATACTGAGAATCTATCCCATGCAGCAGAATCTGGAGAGCTTGATCCCGTTATCGGAAGGGAGGCTGAAGTAGAAAGAGCTATACGGATCCTGAGTCGGAGACAGAAAAATAATCCCCTCTTCCTCGGTGCACCCGGTGTTGGCAAAACTGCTATGGCACATGCTATTGCGCTGCAAATTCTCTCTGGTCAGATACCTGAAGCATTGCGTAACGCACAAGTCTACTCTCTTCATATTGGTTCACTGATTGCTGGAACAAAGTTTCGAGGAGAGTTCGAAGATCGGATACGGAACATCACTCGTGAACTTCTGGAACAAGACAACGCTATTCTTTTTATTGATGAGATCCATACAATCGTTGGGGCGGGCTCCACGGGAACTGGTAGCGTTGATGCCTCAAATTTTCTTAAGCCGCTTCTCTCAAAAGGCACATTCCGCTGTATCGGAAGCACTACCGATGAGGATTACAAAAAATTCTTTGAAAAAGATCGGGCTCTCACCAGACGCTTCACCACTATTGAGCTTGAAGAGCCCTCCTCGGAGACCACCGTTAAGATTTTGGAGGGGCTCAAAGAACGCTTCGAGGAGCATCATGCAGTTAAGTTTTCTCGCTCTGCCCTGCGAGCTGCTGTAGAACTTTCCGCAAAGCACATCACAGATAAAGCATTACCAGATAAAGCTATCGACGTTCTCGATGAAGCCGGAGCAGCAAACTCTATTCGTCTGCCTTCAAAGCGAAAAAAACAAATCACCGATACAGATATTGCAGATGTGGTATCACGAATTGCAAAGGTACCAGTAAAAAAACTGAAAGGCACTGATGAACAGAAGCTTCAAGACTTAGAACATACCCTGAAAAGCAAGGTATTTGGTCAAGATGATGCTATACATGCGATCGTCCTCGCCATGAAGAGGGCTCGAGCCCTACTTCAATCAGAAGCAAAACCGATGGGAAGTTTTCTCTTTGCTGGCCCTACGGGAGTTGGAAAAACAGAATTAGCGAAAGTACTTGCTCAAGCTCTCGGCATCCACTTTCATCGGTTCGATATGAGTGAGTATATGGAAAAACACGCTATCTCACGACTTCTTGGAGCACCGCCAGGGTATGTCGGATACGAAGAAGGTGGTCAACTTACCGACCTGGTAAGGAAGCATCCCTATGCTGTTTTACTGCTTGATGAGATTGAAAAAGCACACCCAGACATATTCAATGTACTTCTCCAAGTAATGGACAATGCACAGGCAACGGACAATCAAGGAAGAAAAGCGGACTTCCGTAATATAATTCTCATCATGACCACTAATGCTGGATCGACTGCCGCGAAGGGCATTGGTTTTGGCAAACAGGAGAGTAACGATCATAGAGAAAAAGCAATTAAAGAACTTTTTCGTCCCGAATTTAGGAATCGCCTTGACGACACCATCCACTTCCATTCGCTTCCCCTGCCGGTGGTGCGGTCAGTAGTTCAAAAGTGTATCGATGAGTTAGAATCGCAGCTTTCCTCTCAGAAGGTTTTATTCACTCTTTCCCCTGAAGCTCTTGATTGGCTTGCAAAACATGGGTTTGACGAAGAGTTAGGAGCACGACCGATGGCACGGATAATTCAGAAAGAGATTAAAGACCAGCTTGTCGACGAGCTCCTGTTCGGAGAACTCCGAAAAGGAGGCACCGTCCTAGTGGATGAGAAGGAAGGAGCCCTTGTGCTGAGCATTCAGAAAGGCAGCTAACATTTTCTGACGAATAAATTGGTTCCGAATATACGATTGATATTCACTTCCCTGAAAACCTATGGTTCACTATCCTCCATGAGACAAAAACCATATCAATCCGTCCTAGAGCTTATCGGCAACACTCCAATGGTTCAGCTCCATTCATTTGATACGAATGGGTGTGAGCTCTATGTCAAGTTAGAGCAGATGAATCCAGGCGACTCGATTAAGGATCGCATTGCATTACGAATGATTGAGGATGCCGAGAAATCAGGAGCTCTAAAGCCCGGGGGCACAATTGTCGAGGCAACCTCTGGAAATACTGGACTGGGTTTAACACTTATCGGGAAACTAAAGGGATATCACGTCATACTCGTGATGCCAGATAAAATGAGTGTAGAGAAAATATCGCTACCAAAAGCATTTGGAGCAGAGGTACTACTCACCCGCTCTGATGTAGAAAAAGGTCACCCCGAATACTATCAAGAAGTAGCTGAGGCGAAGGCAAAAGAGCTTGAAAACTGCATTTACATGAATCAGTTCTGTAATCCGAGCAATCCTGCCGCACATTACAATTCTACAGCTCCTGAGATCATTAGTCAGATGGACGGCAAGGTAGACGCAATTGTCTGTGGAGTTGGTTCTGGTGGGACCATCACGGGAATCAGTAACTATTGCGCTGAACATTCGCCGAATACAGATATGGTTTTGGCAGATCCAGCTGGTTCTATTCTCACGCATTACATTAAGACGGGTGAAATGGAAAAAGCTGGGTCATGGCTAGTTGAAGGGATGGGAGAAGACTTTATCCCTGATATCTGCGACCTCTCTCGAGTCAAACATGCCTATACCGTCTCAGATAGAGAAAGCTTTCTCACGACGAGAAAGCTTCTTCTGGAAGAGGGGATTTTAGCGGGAACCTCAGCCGGCTGTCTTGTTGCGGCAGCCGTTAAGTACTGCCAAGAGCAAACAGAGCCAAAGCGGGTAGTCACATTTATCTGTGATAGTGGTAGCCGATATTTAAGAAAAGTTTTCAACGATTTTTGGATGATCGAGAACGGCTTATTGGAAAGAGAGGTTACTGGTGATCTGCGAGATCTTATCAGCCGACGATTTGATGAAGGCAGTGTAGTGACAGTATCGCCAGACGACACCCTTACTACGACACATAACAGAATGAGAATGTACGATATCTCACAATTACCAGTTATGGAAAATGGTCGTATTATCGGGATCATTGATGAGGAGAATATCCTCTTTGCGGCTCGAGAAAGCAAAGAAGCCTTTTTAGCGCCCGTCTCAGACTTCATGGTAACAACACTCAAGACTCTTCCCCGCACCGCGGCTCTCGATGATGTCATCTCTCTGCTTGATTCAGGATACACTCCCCTGATTTCCGAAGGAGATTGCTTTTTCGGACTTATTACTCGCTCTGACGTCATCAACTACCTGAGAATTAGCAATATGAGACAGGAGCTCTCGTCTTGAGGTAGTCTCGGTCGCCCTACTCATATATCTCTCAAAAACTCCGTAGATAGCACTCTCGTAGCAGCTTTGTCAGAGAGCTCTCGCCAGTGCAGCGGCTCCAAGCAGTCCAGCCCCGTCATTAATCAGAACCTTCAGCGGTGTGTCTTGTACTATCGGACTCATACGCCCCTGCCTCAAGTACTCCTCAACTAAAGCACCATCTTGTAACTTTGGAAGCAGTTTTGGAGGTATCCCCCCCCCAAGAAATATTCCGCCCGTGCATAAATTATAGAGAACACAATTGCCCGCTAAACCACCGAGTATTCGGGTAAACAACTCAAGTGTCTTCACTGCTCGCCGAGATTCACCAGCCAATCCTATTTCCGCTATCTGTCGAGCACAATCTTCTCCCTCAAGATGAGCACCATCTGCATAATCAGATTGCGTACCCAGAAATTCATAGATATTTTCAATACCTGGTCCACACAACACCCGTTCATAACTCACCCGTTTCTTAAACTTCTGAAAAAGAAATCTCAGAAGTTCCAGAGACAAATCATCTCGCGGCGCAAAATCAATATGCCCGCCCTCAGACTCAAAAATTTGCCATGTATCATTTATTCTTGCTGCAAAAGAATGTCCAAGTCCTGTACCAGCGGCAAGAACCGAGAAACGATCCTTTGCATACTGATTGCCACCGGCATGGAGCGTACAGAAATCACTGCTTCCCAAAAGCGGAATCGCTGCAGATACAGCATAGAGGTCATTCACGATACGAACTCGGTCAATCCCTAACACCTTTGCGACAGAGTCCTCAGAAAAATGCCATGGCAGGTTTGTAAGTTGAACTGACCCGTTTTTTATGGGTCCAGGAACACCAAGACAAACAGATTCAACTTTGACTCCCTTCTGTCTTACAAAAAGCTCCAGAGACTCTTCAAGTGAATCAAATTCCGAACTGGAGTACCGTTCCTGTGCCTCGATACAGAGGTAGTTACCACTAGAACTATACAGGCCGAGTCGTGTTGACGTTCCACCAATATCACCCGCCAAAAACATAGTTCTCCTCCCGCGATATCCGCCTAAGCACTTATGAGTATTCTTTAGTTCATCCGAAAAGAAAATAGCATGCTAACTATCCATCCATCGACCCCACTTCCCAGTCGATAGCAGCGACTCCATATTGCTCAAGCGCAGCATTTGCCTTAGAAAAATGCTGGCAACCGAAGAACCCTCGATGTGCTGAAAGCGGTGATGGATGCGGCGCTGCTAATACGGTATGTCGGTCTCCGTCAATCATTGAACCCTTCTTCTGGGCATAAGCTCCCCATAAAAGAAACACAAGACCATCACGCCGTTCATTGAGCTCTGCAATAATTCTATCCGTAAACCGCTCCCATCCTCGATTCGCATGGGAACCCGCCTGTCCAGCTTCAACAGTCAGAACGGAATTGAGTAGCAATACCCCCTGCTGGGCCCAGCCTTTAAGACACCCACTTGAGGGACGCTCCATTCCAATATCGGCCTTAAGCTCTTTAAAAAGATTTTCAAGCGACGGTGGAAATGCAATCCCATCGGGCACCGAGAAACAGAGCCCATGCGCTTGTTTGGGGCCATGATAGGGATCTTGTCCCAGTATCACTATTTTTACCTCCTCAAACTCTGTGAGCGACAGCGCACGAAAGACATCTGCATTGCTTGGATAGATTGCTTTTCCCGAAGCTCTTTCATTTTCCACAAACGCTATTAAGTCAGCAAAATATCTTTTCTGCCTTTCACCGTGTAACACTTCGCGCCACGTTGTCGCCTGTTTTTCCTCTTGCATAGCCTCCTTGGTCAATTATCCTTTAGTACTCTCGATTTTCCTCTATTTCCTCAAACATACGAATGTAGGACTCAAATCGAGACGCTGGCAGTAACCCTGCCTCGACAGCATCCTTTACACCACAACGCTCTTCCGCTACATGACTGCAATCGCTAAACTCACATTTTTGCGCATAATTCATCACATCTGGCATTCCTGACTGTAGTTCTCGTCTCGAGAGGCTCCCAATTCCAAAACTCTGAACACCTGGAAGATCTACAATAAATAAGTCCGCTCTTGATTGAGATCGTGACTCAAAATCATGCTCCCGATAATGAAATGCTTCAGCCTGAGATGTTGTCTGCCGTCCAGAGCCTGACTTTTCACTCACCTCTCGAGTTGGCCTTTGAGCCTTCGGTATCAATCGATTAAGAAGAGAACTCTTTCCAACCCCAGAAACACCAACAAGACTAACGACCTGTAACTTGGGCTCTCTTAAGCGATTCAATAAACTCTCTATCCCATGCTCTTTCTTTGCACTTGTCGTGAGCACCTCTATTCCAAGTTGTTCATAGACAGAGATAAGATAGGTACTGTACTCATCAAGTCCGAGATCAAATTTGTTGACAACGAGGCAACTTGGTATTCCCTCAAGAGTCGCCACACAGAGCACCCGATCGATAAACCCTGGCTGGAACAACTGACCGATAGCTGTGACGATGACCAGCAGATCTATGTTCGAAGAGAGGTACTTTATTTTCTTTCCATAACGACGCTTTAGGCAGTTTTTTCTCTCCGCATATCCTTCAATGAGATACTCTTCCTTCTCTGCTGAAAACTGCACACGATCACCGACTGTTATGTCGAGTGCCCGGGTCTTTACTGTCCCTTGCCGCTCCACTCCATGCCGATCGATAAAAAATACCTTTCTGCGAGTTGTCGAGGTAACAAATCCAGTATTGTTGTCATTCAGCCAGGTAATTGGGGTGGATAAACAAGATGACATAAAGATCAAGAGCCAGTCGGAATACTTTGTTCTTGCAAAAAATAGTCACGCACTGAGGATATCAATTCAAGTATGTCAGCTCCCAGCCTCGGCCAATTGACTGTAGCTCCATATGCTTCGATAAAAATTGATAAGAGTGAAAATACTACTGGCGCTAAAAACACAGGGATGATGCCTTTGACTTCGATGCCTGGTAAGATCTTCACTAAAATCCAAAAAACAAGAGCATTAGCACACAAGAGAAGCATTGCATGAAATGACAATGAATCCGGGAACTGAAAGAAAAGAGCGGCACTCCACAGATGCGTGTTGATGAATGCCAGCGCTAACACCGCGAGCATTGGCCCTAAAATGCTGGTTATTTTCAAACCTGGAATCATCAGCGCGGTAATAACCATTGCGATTACCTGAAAGAACCAACGCTGAAATGACAAAAATGTAAAAACTCCAACCATGGCCTGTTTTTATCCCTCAACAAGATATCCACCCTAGTGTAAAGCTCTTTCTCTCGGTTTGCTACCATCTTCTTGAGAGAAGAAGTCGACCAAGGATTTTGGTATGAGACGGCACTATTTCAGGCGAGTGTTCTCCAAAGGAGACGATAAGTGATATAATTCGGACTATTCTACTAGAAATCGCACTAAAGAGTGGTTAGAAGGGGAGATAAACAATCTAAGGGGATAAAAGCAGTCAGTCTATGAGTAAAATTTTTTGGTATTCATATCATCCCATGAAAAATGGAGTGTACACAGGGTCAAAAAGTACGGGCAGAAGGAATTCACCCTTATCACCAGGACTCATCTTTTTGCTTGTGATTATAGCGCTGATATTCTTAGCGCCCCGTCTTGCCTTAGGGTTCTTCACCATTTTACTCCTGTTTTTTGGAGCACTCGTTCTTATCGCTGGTTTCACCATCTGGCGAGTCAGGAGGAAAATACTCAAGGATTTACAGTCATTGCAGAAAACTTTTCGTTCCTCATCAGCCTCCTTCGACAATACTCAGGAATCAGTACAAGAATTCACATTCTTCTCACACGACACTGCTACCAGTAGTGACAAGAGGCAAACAAATGATACTGGGGTACGCACATACGAAATTGATAATGATTCGGTCGAGGTCTTGGATCCCGAACCAGGAAGCGAAGTAAGAGGGAGTAAAGGCTGGTTTGACCAGCACAAGAAATAGCTTGTTCGATCAAATTATTATGAGAAATGAAAAAAGACTGGGTGTGCCCAACACACTTTAGACGTATTGCTCCTCGTCTGAGCCGCTTTGTATGACAACTTTTCCTTCGGCTTCAAGTCGTCGTACCACATCAACGATGCCCTGTTGAGCCTTTTCAACATCTTTGAGCTTCGTTGGTCCAAGGATTTCAAGGTCTTCTCGAATCATTTCACCGGCACGTTTGGAAACATTTCTAAATAAAAGCTCAGAAAGTTCTGGTGATGCAGTTTTAAGGGCTAATACCAATTGATCTCGTGGCACCTCTTTCATAATTGCCTGTATGCCCTTGTCATCAATAGCCTTCATATCCTCAAATGTGAACATGAGATTTCTGATTTGTTCGGCCATCTCAGGATACATTTCTTCAATCTCACTAATGATTCTCTCTTCATTATTACGATCTACAAAGTTTAAAATATCTGCCGCTGACTTAGCACCAATCACTTCCTCTTCGTTCTGTGAAGCTGAGCGAAGTGT